>NZ_CP021405.1 GCF_002504165.1 Pacificitalea manganoxidans | reverse complement strand
TTTGATACGACCCCAATGATCCGACAGAGGATACCCGCTCGGTGGCGCAGGCAAGCAAGGTGAACTTCGTCGATGTTGGCGCGCGGCTCCGGGCCCATCGCATGGGGCGCGCCCTGTCGCCCGAAGACCTCGCCGCGCGGCTGGGCATTTCACGCGCCGCCCTCTACCGCGCCGAGAAGGGTGAAATCGCCAAGATCGAAATGCTGACCGCCATCGCCGATGAGCTGCATATTTCGCTGCCCTCGCTGCTGGGCGTCGGGATCGAATATGTCGACAGCGCCGTAAGCTTTTTCGAACGGATGCGCCAGATCGAGGAGGACAGCGACCAGATTATCGGTTTGTTCAGCCCGATTTCCTACCTTGTCACCACCTCCGGTTACGATCAGGTTCTGGCCGAGGTGATGCGCGAATCCGTGGCCCCCGCGCAATATGATGAAGCGGATAGGATACTGTCTATCCTATTGAAACGTAAGGAACGCTTTGCCGCCCGCAGACCGCTTCTGGCGTCGATTATCGCGGATGCCGATATCGAGAAATTTCTCCGCGAAGGGCTGGTTGGGCGGTCCGATCTGGATCCTGACACCCTGACGGCCCGGCGCCATATGGCTCTGCGGGAGGCCCGGCATATCAGCCGGATCCTGCGCGAGCCGGATATCGGCATTCAAGTGGGCGTCGCCCGCGAACCGATCCCGTCGACATCGTTTCAGATCGTGCGCAAGGGCGCGGAATCGACCCTGACGATCAGCCCCTTCCGACTGGGCCATAACCCAAATATCCGGCTGGGTGTGGGGCTCATCACGTCCGCGCCCGAAGCGCTGGAGCTGCACGAAAACATCGCGAAACAGCTCTGGGCGACATCGTTGAAAGGAATGGAGGCCGCCGACCATGTCGACGCGCTGATCGCCAAATACGGGATCGGGACCCCCTGAACTGCCCGTTCATTAGGCACTATTCCAGCTAGCCCGCGCAAAACAGTCCGAAAATCTCAATTTTTAGATTTTGACGCTTGACCCCGGCAGGAGCGCCGTGAACCTTTACCTCATCTGAAGAAGAACATGCTCGCAGGGAGTCGCTAATGTTCAAATCCCCCCTCCTCCTCTCCGGCGTTACCGCGCTTGGCCTCGTTTTCGCCGGCGCCGCGTCCGCACAGGAATTCATCGCGCGCATCGGCCATTTGGAAAGCGCCGCGCAAAGCCGCCATGTGCATCTGGAAAAAGTCGCCGAGCTGGTCGCGGAGCGCACCGATGGCGCGGTTGAGCTTCAGCTGTTCCCGCAGGGCCAGTTGGGCAATCAGCGCCAGATGAACGAAGGCGTGCAGCTGGGCACCATCGAAGGCACCGTGGCCCCTGCGGCCTTCCTCGGCGGGTTCAACCCGGCCGTGTCGATCCTCGATATTCCCTATCTGCTGCCCGAAGACGCGGCAGAGGCGCAGGCGCTGCGCGAAGGTCCGTTCGGCAAGGCGCTGCTCGACACCTTCTCGGACAAGGGCATGGTCGCTCTGACCCTGTGGCCCAATGGCAAGAAGCAGTTCACCTCGAACAAGCCGCTGGACAGCCTGACCGATTTCGCGGACCAGAAATTCCGCGTCATGGACAGCTCGATCCTGATCGAGCAGTTCAACGCGCTCGGCGCCTCCGCGATCGCGCTGCCCTTCGGCGAGCTTTACACCTCGTTGCAGACCGGCGTTGTCGATGGTGAGGAAAACCCGCTCGACACCATCAAGAACATGAAGTTCTACGAGGTGCAGGATTACGTCGTCATCTCCGATCACGGCGCGATGGAAGACGTGGTGCTGTTCAACCCGATGTTCTGGGACAGCCTGCCCGCCGAATATCAGGACGTGATTTCCACCGCCTTCTCCGAAGTGATCCCCGACCTGACCGCCCATAAGGCTGCCGCCGTCGAGGAAGCGCTGCAGGTCATCACCGACTCCGGCACCAATGTCCGCGTTGCCTCCGCCGAAGAGCGCGCCGAGTTGCACGACGCCACGTGGGGCCCCGCCTCCGAAGCCTATGTCGCGAAAGCTGGCGAAACCGGCGAAGCGCTGCTGAAAGCCTATGACGAGGCCACCGCCGCGTCCCAGTAACCCGGGCCGATACACTGGAAGGGCCCGCTGGATACCGGCGGGCCCTTCGATTTTTCCCCGTGACTTGACGGCGTTCGGCGCCGGAGGATTTCCCCGATGCAACTGCTTAACCTGCTGAGGAAGATCGAGCGCAGCGTGCTTGTCGCTCTCTTCCTGATCATGGTGCTGCTCTATACCGGCTCCGTCGTGACGCGCGAAATTGGCGGCACCTTTGCCAGCCGTTTCGCCTGGATCGAAGAAGCGGTGCGGATGATGAACCTGTTTTTGGTGTTTCTCGCGCTGGGGCTGGCGCTGGAACGGGGCAAGCATGTGGGCATCACCAACCTGCGTCAGAAGCTCCCCGAGCCGCTGCGCCGCCGGTTGTTGCAGGTGATCGATACAGTGGGGCTGCTTTTTTCGCTCTATGTCGCGTGGCTGGCCTTTGGTCTCGTGCAGTTCGTGCTGAAAACCGGGCAGGTGTCGCCCACGCTCGGCGTGCCGATCGGGCTGATCTACATGGCGCCGGTCGTGGGCTTCGTCCTGTTGGCGCTGCGCTATGGGTTGAGCCTGTTCGGCGTGATTGACCGCTTTACCCCGCAGGAGGCAACCCAATGATGTTCCTCGTCATTATCGCGCTGGCGCTGGTTCTGCTGGTCACCGGGTTCGAGATGCTGCTGGTGCTGGGCCTGCCCGCGCTGGCCTATAAGGAGGCGTTCTACGCCCGCCTGCCGGACCCGGCCGTGGTCCAGAAAATCGTCGGGGGCATCGATCACACCACCCTGCTGGCGATCCCGTTCTTTATCTTTGCCGCGAACCTGATGGGCTCGGGGCAGATCGCCCGGCAGCTGATCGGGGTGGTGACCGCGCTGGTCGGTCATACCCGTGGCGGTATCGGTCATGTCGTGGTCGGCGGCTCGATGGCGTTTGGCTCAGTCTCCGGCTCGGCCCCTGCCACCGTCGCCGCGATGGGCCGCATGGCCTATCCCGAAATGCGCCGCGCAGGCTATTCCGAGAAGTTCAGCCTTGGGCTGCTGGTCGCCAGTGCCGAAACCGCCCTGCTGATCCCGCCGTCGATCACGCTCATCATCTATGGCTGGATCACCGGCACCTCGATTTCGCAGCTCTTCGCCGCCGGTCTGGGCGTGGGCATCGTGCTGGGACTCGCCTTTGCGGTCTTTGTCGAATTGCAGGCCCGCCGCGACAAGGTCAGCCACGGTGATCGGGTGCCGTGGTCGGGCCGCCTGCGCGCGGTGTGGGACGCGAAATGGGCGCTCGGCATGCCGGTCATCATTCTGGGCGGCATCTATTCGGGCACCATCACCCCGACCGAAGCCGCCGCCGTCAGCGTCGTTTACGCCATCGCCGTCGAAATGCTGGTGTTCCGCAGTCTGAACCTGAGCGCGCTGATCCGCATCACCGAGGACAGCGCCATCAACACCGCCATCATTTTCGTGCTGCTGGCGATGGGCGGGCTGATTTCGTTCTTTGTGACGCTGGCGCAGGTGCCGGACATGATCCTTGGGCTGCTGGCCTCGGCGGATGCGGGCAAGATCGCGTTTCTGATCGCGGTGAACCTGTGCTTTTTCATCGCGGGGATGTTCGTCGATCCGAACTCCACCCTGCTGGTGCTGGTGCCGCCGCTTTACCCCGTCGCGCTCAGCTTTGGCATCGACCCGGTGCATTTCGGGATGGTCGTCACGCTGAACGTCTGCCTTGGGATGATTACACCGCCATTCGGGCTCGACATATTCGTTGCCTCCTCGACGCTGGGCAAACCGGTGACGGACATCATCCGCGGTGTCTGGCCGTTCGTGGTGGTCAACGTGATCGTCCTACTCCTCATCACCTATGTGCCGCAGATTTCGCTGCTCGTGCCGCGCCTGATCTACGGCTGAGAAAGCGTGACCATGACCCTGATCCCTTCGCTTTTGTCCGTTCCCGTCGCGCCGGGCATCGCCGCGCGCTGCGCCGAGGCGCGCACCGTGGTGCTGTCGAACACGCCGGTGAATGGCGAATACCGTCTGCTGACGCTCGACGCGCCGGTGGAGGTTCTCGCCTGCCAGCCGGGGCAGTTTTTCCAGCTGCTGTGCCCGGAGCCCGAGGGCGAGCATCCGTTCCTGCGCCGCCCGATGAGCATCTATGGCTATGACGCCGAGGCCGGACAGCTTCAGTTTCTATACAAGGTCGCGGGCGCCGGAACCCGTGGTCTGGCGACCCTGCGGCCCGGCGATGGGCTGAATGTTCTGGGTCCGCTGGGTCAGGGCTTTACCATGGCCGATGACTGGCAAGATCTGTTGCTGCTGGCGCGCGGCGTGGGGCTGGCGACGCTGGCGCCGCTGGCGCGCATGGCGCAGCAGAAGGGGCGGCGGCTGACGGCGATCTGTTCCGCGCGGCGGCCCGAACTGGCGATGTCGGTCGATCTGTTCCAAGGCTACGGCGCCGAGGTGATCGTGGTGCATGACGAAGACGGCTCCTCCGCGCCCGATGCGCTGCGCGCCCTGATCGAAGCCCGGATCACCGCCGGGCGGGTCGATGCATTCTATACCTGTGGGTCGTCGCGGCTGCTGCGCCTGCTGCAGGATCTGGGCGCGCGCCACGGCATCCCCGGCGAGATCGCGATGGAACAGCAGATGGCCTGCGGTCTGGGCATGTGTCAGGCCTGCGTCCGCCCGTTCCAAGAGGCCGATGGCATCGTTCATCGCCGGGTCTGCCGCGAAGGTCCGGTGTTCCCCATCGCGGAGGCAATCGCATGACCCATTCCGACCCTCTTGCCCCCAGCGCCGCGCCCGATCTGTCGGTGCGGGTGGGGGATCTGACGCTGGCCAATCCGGTCATGCCCGCCTCGGGCACATTTTCCGAGGATCTGGCCGATGTCTTTGACCTCGATCTGCTGGGCGCGCATGTGCTCAAAACCATCATGCACGGCACCCGCCCCGGCAATCCCACACCACGGGTCTGCGATCTGCAAGGCGGGATGCTGAACGCCATCGGCATTCCATCAAAGGGCGTCGCCTATTTTCGCGATCAGATGCTGCCCTATTGGAGCGGCTATCGCGCGCCGCTGGTGGTGTCGATCTCCGCCCATTCGATGGATGAATTCGCCCGGCTCTGCGCCGAGGTCAGCCTGCCCGGCGTCGCCGCGATCGAGGCCAATATCTCCTGCCCCAATATCGAAGCGGACGGCAAAGCGTTTGCCATGCGACCCGACACCACCGAACAGGTGATGCGCCGGTTGCGCGCCGCGACCGATCTGCCGCTTTGGGCCAAGATGACGCCAAATACCGGCGAGCCGGTGGAAACCGCGCTGGCCGCCGAAGCCGCCGGTGCGGACGCGCTGGTGACCGCCAACACCGCGCTTGGCATGGCCATCGATGTGCGCACGCGGCGGCCCCGGCTGGGCAATGTCATGGGCGGTATGTCCGGCCCGGCCATGAAGCCGATTGCCCTGCGCATGACCTACCAATGCACCCGCGCCTGCACGATCCCGGTCATCGGCTGCGGCGGGATCGCCACGCTGGACGACGTGCTGGAATTCCTCATCGCCGGGGCCAGCGCCGTGCAGGTCGGCACCGCCACGTTCCAGTCGCCCACCGTCATGGCGCGGCTGGTGGCCGAGCTTGCCGACTGGACCGCCGCTCACGGCATCACCGATCTGTCGCAGGTGATCGGCAGCGTCGAGATGCCCGACGACGAGGCCGCGTGATGATGGCGACCGCGATCGAAGAAAGCCTCGCCCAGCAGGCGTTCGATGAAATCCGTGCGCTGTCGCCGGATACCGAGGGCGTCAGCCGCCCGGCGTTTTCCGATATCGAAACCCGGACGCTGGACTGGCTTGCGGGCTTTGCCCGCGCCAATGGTCTCTGCGTCGAGGAAGACGCAGGTCGCAACCTGCTGTTCTGCCTGCCCGAACATGCGGATGCCGAAAGCTGGCTATTGATCGGCAGCCATGTGGATTCGGTCCCGATGGGCGGCAATTACGACGGGCTTGCCGGGGTGATCGCCGGACTGCTGGTTCTGATCCGCGCCGCGCGCCGGGGCCAGCGGTTCCGCCGCCCGGTCAAATGCATCGCCATGCGCGGCGAAGAAAGCGCGTGGTTCGGGGCCTGTTATCTGGGCTCGAAAATGCTCACCGGGCAATTGCCGCAATCGGAACTGGACGCGCCCCATCGCGGCGATGGCGCGACGCTCAGCGAACATCTGCAGTCCTTGGGCATCGACACCGCGCCGCTGGCCGCCCGGCAGCCGATCTGCGATCTGACCCGGATCGAGGCCTATCTGGAACTGCATATCGAGCAAGGCCCGCTTTTGGTCGAACGCGGGCTGCCTGCGGCGGTCGTGTCGGGCATTCGCGGCAATTTCCGTCATCGTCTGATCCAATGTCGCGGCGAGGCCGGGCATTCGGGGGCGGTGCCGCGCGCCTATCGCCACGATCCCGTTCTGGCCTTTGCCGAACTGATGCACCGGCTCGATACCAGCTGGGATCACCTGCTGCGGACTGGCAGCGATCTAGTGCTGACATCGGGCATCGTCGGCACCGATCCCGAAAGCCATGCGATTTCGCGTATTCCCGACACGTTGGGCTTCTCGCTCGACGTGCGGTCGCAGGACCGGTCCGTTCTGGCGCAGATGCGGGACTACCTGCGGGCGCAGATGGATGACATCTCCCGCAGTCGCGGCGTCAGCTTTGACACCGGGCCAGAGGTCGCGGTGGCCCCCGCGCTGATGGATCCCGACGTGATCGCCGGGCTGGAAACGGCAATGGCGCAGGTGACCGGCGCGCCGTTCACGATGGCCTCGGGCGGCGGGCATGACGCGGCGATCTTTGCACAGGCGGGCATTCCCTCTGGCATGGTTTTCGTGCGCAACCGCAATGGCAGTCACAATCCCGACGAGGCGATGGACCTTGCGGATTTCATGGTGGGCACCTCCATCCTTTCGGCATATCTGGAGGCCGAGGAATGAAGGAAGTGTTGACCATGCCGCTCACCCCCGAAACCCGTGCCGATTATGCCCGGCGCACGGCCCGTGCCCTGCTCGATATCGGTGCGGTGCAGATGGCGGAGGACCGGCCTTTCATCCTATCCTCCGGCGTGGCCAGCCCCGCCTATATCAACGTGCGGCGGGTGATCTCTTTCCCGGCGATCCGCGAGATGCTGATGGGCTTCGCGACCGAAATCCTCGACGCCGAAATTGGCCGCGACCGGCTGGACGCCGTGGCGGGCGCCGAAACGGCGGGCATTCCCTTTGCGGCGTGGATCGCGGCGCTGTCGGGTCTGCCGATGCAATATGTCCGCAAACGCGCGCAGGGTTTCGGCCCCGCCGCCATGATCGAAGGTCTGTTCGAGCCGGGCCAGCGGGTCGTTCTGATCGAGGATCTGACCACCGACGGCGCGTCCAAGATCCGGTTTTGCGAGGCATTGCGGCAGGCCGGGCTGGAAGTGAGCGATGTGCTGATGCTGTTTCACTACGACATCTTTCCCCGCACGCGGGACGCGCTGGCCGAGAATGGTCTGCGGCTGCACGCTTTGGCCAATTGGCGCGACATTCTCGCGGCGGCCGAGGCCGGCGATGCCTTTACCGCAGGCGAACGCGACCGGCTTGCGGCCTTCATCGACGCGCCGCTCGACTGGTCCGCGGCGCATGGCGGCTCTCGTCATCTGAATATCTGAAAGGACGACCAATGTTCAGCACCATCCTGCAGACGCTGACCGATCAGGGCAACAGCATCCACGCCTACCGGGCCGTGGCACGGCTGGCCTATGAGAAGGCAGGCGAGCCCTCCGATCATGCCGCGGCGTTCTTTGTTCTGGGCACGATTGCCGAAGCCTTCGTCGAACGGCATGAGCGGATGCCGCTTCTGTCAAAGGAAACCGAACAGAGCTTCGCCGCCTTCAAAGAGGACATTGCGGCGCTGAGCGCGGCCTATGAGACCGGCGATCCGGCAGGCATCCTTGCCGCGCTGAACACGGTCGCCTCGTCGCACGCTGCGGTTCTGATCTGACCTTGGGCGGTCCGGGCACGGGGACTGTCCCTGCCCGGACCGATACCTGACGGATCGCGATCAGGCGCGCCCGCGGATCAGATCCTGCATCATTTCCCGCTCCTCGCCGGTGAGATCGGTCAACGGCGCGCGCACGGAGCCGGTGTCAAAGCCGCGCAGGCTGACGCCCGCCTTGATGGCCGAGACCGCATAGCCGCTTTTCCGGTCGCGGATTTTGGCGAACGGGTAGTAGAATTCGCGCAGCATCCGCTCGCAGGTCGCGTCATCGCCCGCGCTGAACGCGGCGTGAAATTCCAGTGCCGTTTCCGGCACGAAGTTGAACACCGCCGACGAATAGGTCGGCATCCCCGCCCCCTTATACGCCTGCGCGAACAGCTCATGGGTCGGCATGCCGCCGATATAGGACAGCCGGTCGCCCAGCGTGGCGGTAACCCGGCGCACGGTGTCGATATCGCCGGTGCCGTCCTTGAACCCGATCAGGTTAGGACATTCCTCGGTCAGCTCCACCAGCGTTTCAGCCGAGATGCGCGATTGCCCGCGATTGTAGAAAATCACCGCCATATTGGTGGCCTGACAGACCGCGCGCACCCGGTTCGCGACACCCTCCTGCGGGCCTTCGGTCAGGTAGTGCGGCAGCAGCAAGATCCCGTCGCCGCCCGCCGCCTCGATATCGCGGGCCAGATCGCAGGCCATGCGCACACCATAGCCGCAGCCCGCCAGCACCGGCGCGTCGCCCACCACCTCGCGCGTGGCCTTCACCACCTCGACGATCTCAGACGGGGCGAGCGAAAACATCTCGCCAGTGCCCCCGGCAACGATCAGGCCTGCGACCTTATACTGCGACAGCCAATCGAGATGCGCCTGAAACGGCGCCTTGGCAAAGTTGTCCTGCGCATCGAAGGGTGTCACCGGAAAGGACAAAAGCCCGTTTCGAATGATGTTTTGCAGGTCGGTGGGGCTGATCATCGGGGGGAGACTCCTCGGAGTGGCGCGAATGGGTGCTGGCCCGGCGGGGACGACATACCAACCGATGGGCATGGGACCGGCTTCGGTGTCGGCTTATATGCACTAATATTTTAGTTTGCAAGGACGGTCAACCGGGGTAGAACGGCGAGACGCAGGGCCCCCTATGCCAGACCCCGCGCCCATAATAGCTGGACCGCGCCTATGAACTTCTCCGTCAACGCCGCCTTGGACATGCTGCGCTACGCGACGCCGCGCGACAGGCCAACGGCGGCCACACGGATTTACGATGACCTGCGGCAGAAAATCCTGTCGCTCGACATCCCGCCCGGCACCAATCTGCTACGGGCGGAACTGGCGCGCGAATATGACGTCAGCCAGACACCCCTGCGCGATGCGTTGCAGCGGCTGGAGCAGGACGATCTGGTGCTGATCTATCCCCAGTCGCGCACCTTGGTGACGCGGATCGACCTGCCGAAAATCCACCAAGCGCATTTCCTGCGTGTCGCATTGGAAACCGAGGTCGTGCGCAGGCTGGCACAACGCGGCGCGCCCGAGGTGGTGGCACGCGCCCGGTCGGTCAACGAATTGCAGCGCAGCGTGGCGGATGACCGCGACCAGCTTCGCGTGTTTCAGCAACTGGACGAATATTTCCACCGGGTGCTGTTCGAAGGGCTCGAACAGGATGATCTGCACGGGCTGATCCGCTCCCGCGCGGGCCATCTGGACCGGGTGCGGCGGCTACAGGTGCATTCCGACGCCAAAATCACCAATATCCTCGACGGGCATCAGGAAATGCTGGACGCGATCGAGGCGCAGGACGAAACGGCGGCCATCGCCGCCTTGCGCGCGCATCTGCATAAAAACCTCGACTGGGTCGAGGAATTCCGCACCCGCTTCCCTGACTATTTCGCCTGACCTTGCCATCCAGCGCGGCACCGGGGACGGGGCGCGAGGACGGGGCGCGGGCGCTGCATTGGCAGGCCCCGCTGCGCCCCTGATCCGTGACGCTTAGCTGTCGAAGAACGGCGCGGGCGTAAGGATGGTGTTGGTCTGGCTGACCAGATAGCCGGCCTCCGCGCTTTTGGCGAGATAGGCCTGCCATTCAGGGTCTGCCTGCATCTTGGCGCGTTTCTGCGCGCGGTCGGCGGCATCCTCGAACACCCAGATATGCACATAGGAGTTTACGTTGCCGGTCTCGACGGCGCCGTAAACGACCGGCTGGCCCAGATGCCGCCGCTGCGCTTCCCACCCGTGATCGGCATAGAGCTTCATGTGTTTCTTGATGGTGCCGGGACGACAAACATAGGTGCGGTGATCGTAAATCATTGAAATTCCCTCTCTTCTTAGGTGCCTGCAGCGTCTCAACATTGCCGATGCTTCGACGAAATGTCAGGATGGACATAAGTCATATAGTAAAGTATCAGTTACAGACAGCGCAATCGGAAGTCCTCGGAAAAAGGGACCAGATTGCGTGTCGCGCGGGCCTGCACGGATGGCGGACCCCGGCGTGACCTATTGGCGGCGGCGGAGGGGCCGACGCGTTCAACCTGGAGGAAAGCCTGATGCACAGAAGAACCCTGATCGGCGCCGCGGCGCTGCTGGCCACCACCTGCCTGCCCGTCGTGGCGATGGCGGACTATCCCGAGCGTGACATTCGTGTGGTCGTGCCGTGGGGCGCGGGCGGCGGCACCGATGGTATCGTCCGCAAGATCACCAGCATCGCGGAGCAGGAATTCGACGGGGCCTCGATGTATGTCGAAAACGTCGAAGGCGGCGTCAGCGCCACCGGCGTCGGGCAGGTGATGAGCGCCAAACCGGATGGCTACACGCTGGGCGCGCTGACCTATGACAGCATCGTCACCGTGCCGTGGCAGAACATGCTGCCCAGCTACAAGCTGGAGAAGCTGAAGCTCATCGCCCGCATCACCAGCGAGCCCGACGCGCTGATCGTCGATGCCGACAGCGATTATCAGTCGCTTGCCGATATCGTCGAGGCCGCAAAGGCCGATCCCGGTCAGGTTCGCATCGCGGTTCAGAACCTCGGCGGACGCATCCACCTGACGCTGCTGCAATTGCAAAGCCTCACCGATACGGAGTTCAAGATCGTCTCCTATCCCGGCGGCGCAGCTCCCCAGAAAGAAGCGATCCTGTCGGATGAGGTCGATATCGCCCTGACCAGTCTTGGCGATTTCGCCAACCTGCTGGAGGATGGCACCGTGCGCGGCGTCGTCGAATTCGCCTCGACCCGCAACCCGACCTACGATGTGCCCACCTCGGTCGAAGAAGGCTATGAGCTGGAAAACGGCAGCTTCATCGTCTTTGCCGCGCCCGCCGACACCCCCGACGATGTCGTCGCGACCATCGAAGCCGCCTATAAGGCCGCCTATGACAGCGACGAATTCCAAAGCTGGGTTGCCGGTGTTGGCGTCACGCCCGACTGGCTTGGCTCGGACGAGGTGACGGGCTGGGCCGACGACACGGCGCAGGGGCTCTTCTCGGAGATGGACGCGCTGGTCGAAACGGGCATCCTGTCCAAATAATCGACCGCGGTTCACAGACGGCGTCGGGGTCCCTGCCCCGGCGCCATTTTACCACCCTGGGAGGACCCGCGATGAACGGTGCACGCCGTCTCCTATCTCCGGCTATAGCGCTTCCACTGTTTTTCCTTGTGCTCACGACCGTTTATCTGGCGGCCATTTTCGACATCCGGGCCCAGTTCGCGGACGATGGCGGCATCGGACCGCGCACCATTCCGTTGCTGGCGGCGTTTTGCATGTATGGCGCGCTCTGTGTCGTGCTGGTGCGCGAATGGCGTCATCCCGGCACCCCGCAGCCCGCCGAGGCCGCGGAGCATGGCCTGTGGCGGCCCTTGGGCGTCATCGTCGCGACCGGCGCGTATATCCTGCTGTTCCGTCACTTGGGCTACACGCTTTCGACGTTGGCCTTTGTTGCCGCGCTGTTTGTGGTGTTCGAGTTTCAAACCCGCCGTCCGCTGGGCTTCGCGCTTGGCGTGATCGGCGTCACGGCTGTTTTCTACGGCCTTTTCGCCGGGATCTTCAGCGTGCGCCTGCCGACCCTGACCGAAGGCTTCCTGTGATGGATATGTTCCTGACCCTTTCGGGCGGTTTCGCGGCGCTGATGAACTGGACGGTTCTTGCGTTCATGATCTCGGGCTTTCTGATCGGCACCTTCTTTGGGGCCATGCCGGGGCTCACCTCGGTGCTGGCGATCGCGCTGTTGCTACCCATCACCTACACCATCGATGTGGTGCCCGCGCTGGTCATGTGCGCGTCGATCTTCATGGCCGGGATGTATTCCGGCTCGATCACCGCAACCACGATCAACATCCCCGGCGCGCCGTCCTCGATGATGACCGCGGTCGAAGGCAACAAGCTGATGAAGCGCGGCTTTGGCGCCAATGCGCTGGGTCACGCGGCGCTTGGCTCGATGATCGGCGGCAGCGTGGGCGCGGTCCTGCTGATGGCGTTCATGCCGCTGGCGGCGGAACTGTCGCTGCTGATCCGCACGCCGGGCAAATTCGCTTTGGTCCTGTTTGCGTTGGTCGTCATCATCGTCGTCGACAAAGGCAACATCTGGAAAGGCATCGTCGCCACCCTGCTGGGCATCATGCTGGCCACTATCGGCATCGACGTGCTGCAACCGATCCCGCGCTTCAACTTCGGCACCGAAACGCTGGTCGAGGGCATCGACATCATGCCGCTGGTCATCGGTGCCTTCGCGGTGAGCGAAGTGCTGATCCAAGCGCAAAGCTGGAACGGCGCGCTGGATCGCACGCTGGCGCAGGCCAAGGGTCTGAAAATCCGCCGTCGTGATTTCATCCCGCCGTGGTCCGAGGTGCGCGAGATCGGGTTCTTTACCTATATTCGCAGCGCCTTCATCGGCTATGGCATCGGCATCCTGCCCGGCGCTGGCGGCTCGATGGCCGCGTTCGTGTCCTATGCCGTGGCGCGCTCCGGCTCGAAAAAGCCTGACGAATACGGCCAAGGTTCGCGCGAGGGGATCGCCGCGGCGGAAAGCGCCAACAACTCCATGTGCGGCGGGGCCTTCGTGCCGATGCTGATGTTCGGCATCCCCGGCGATCCGACCACCGCGATCGTGCTGGGGGTGCTGGTCATCAACGGGTTGCAGCCCGGCCCGCGCCTGCTGGAAAATCAGGCCGATCTGCTGGCCCCGATGCTGGCCTCGCTGTTTATCAGCGCGCTGGTGCTGATCCCGCTGACGCTATACCTACTGGGGCCCTATTTCGTGCGCATCGTGTCGATCCCGAAGGGCTTGCTCTACTCCGCCATCGCGGTGGTGGCGCTGGTGGGGTCTTATGTCGCGACCTATTCGGTGTTTCAGATGTTCCTCGCGCTGATCTTTGGCGTGCTGGCCTATTTCATGCGCCGACAGAACTATTCGACCGTGTCGCTGCTGCTGGGCTTCATCCTCGGACCGGATCTGGAGCAATATCTGCGGCGGGCGCTGTCGCTGAACGATGGCAATCCGATGATCTTCCTGACCAATTTCGACAGCCTGTTCTTCCTCGGGCTGACGGTGGTCGCGATCTATATGATCCTGTTCCGCAAACCGCGCAGGCGGGCCTGATCCGTCGCGCGGGTCGCCTAGACCGCGATCACCTGTGTGCCGGCCCCGGCGCACAGGTCCGCCAGCACGGGGGGTAGATCGCCGCCGTGGATCAGCGTTTCGACCTCCGCCACGGAGCCGCGCAGGCACGGCGCGTCGCGCCCGATCTTGGTGTGGTCCACCACCAGCACCCGGTGCCGCGCTGCGCCCATGATCGCCCGGCGGGCGCGCACCTCGTCCTCGTTGAAATCGAGGATCTCGCCGCCCGCGCCGATGCCGCCCGCGCTGAACACCGCCAGATCCAGCCGCAGCGCAGCAAAGAATTCGCCCGCCTCCGCCCCGATCAGGTCCATATCGCGTAGGCGCACCCGGCCCCCGGCCAGCGATAGGGTCAATTCAGGCGCGGCTTGCAGCGCGAGTGCCGCGTGAATGTTGTTGGTCGCGACGAACAGCTTTTCCCGCGGGAGCAGCGCCCGCGCCACCGCCTCGACCGTGGTGCCGGTGCCAAGCGCGACGGTCGCGCCATCGGACACCAGCGCCGCCGCTGCCGCGCCGATCCGGGCCTTCTCATCCCGCGCTACCGCCTGCCGGGGCGCGTAGCCGATGTTTTCGCCCGCCGCGACAAGGCTTGCCCCGCCGTGCCGCCGCCGCACCAGCCGCTGATCGTCTAGGTCGCGCAGATCGGCGCGGATCGTCTGCACCGTCACCTCCAGCATATCCGCCAGTTGCCCAGCCGACAGTTCGCCGTAGCGCGACAGCAAATTGACGACCCGGTCCCGGCGGCGGGCGATATCATTCTGCGCCATAATGCAGCCTTTCGTACGAAAACCATTCAACGCGCAAAGGCTTAGGCCGTGCACGTCCCGCCAGGCAAGTTATCTTTTCGAATTTATATTTCCACGTTTCATCCAGCTGTCACAAACCGCCGCTAGGTGAGCCCTGCCTGCATGAGCAGCGCGACTGAGATTTTCGTTCGAAAGAGCACCGGAGACAGTAATGACCCGCACCGCCCTTGCCACGCCCCTCACCCTCGCGTTTGCGCTGGGTCTGCCGTTTGCCGCGCAGGCCGAAACGCTGACGCTTTACACCTCGCAGCCCAATGCGGATGCGCAGCAAACCGTCGACGCCTTCATGGCTGCCAATCCCGGCATCGACGTGGACTGGGTCCGCGACGGCACCACGCAGTTGATGGCCCGTCTGACGGCGGAAACCGAGGCCGGCGCGGCGCAGCCCGACGTGCTGCTGATCGCTGACACCGTGACGCTGGAAGGCATGGCGCAGCAAGGTCAGCTTGCCGCCTATACCTCCCCCGAGGCCGAGGCGTATGATCCCGCGCTCTACAGCGCCGAGGGCTATTACTACTCGACCAAGCTCATCACCTCCGGCATCGCCTATAACACCGGCGTCGAGACCCCGCCTGCCAGCTGGTCCGACCTTGCCGCCGACGATATGGCAAACCTGACCGCGATGCCCTCGCCGCTGTATTCCGGGGCCGCGCTGATCCACCTTGCGACGCTGACCTCCAACCCGGATCTGGGCTGGGAGTATTACGAGAAGCTCGCCGCCAACAACGCCCGCGCCGAAGGCGGCAACGGCGGCACGTTCAAAGCCATCGCGTCGGGCGAAAAGCCCTACGGCACCGTGGTCGATTTCCTCGTGATCCGCGCCAAGCAGGACGGCTCCCCGGTGGAATTCGTCTTCCCGGAGGAAGGCGTGAGCTATGTGACCGAGCCGGTCGCGATCCTCGCGGACGCCGACAATATGGATGCCGCGCAGAAATTCGTGGATTTCGTGCTGAGCGAGGCCGGGCAGGAATTGGTGCTGGAGCAAGGCTACATCCCCGCCCGCAACGACATGGGCATGCCCGAAGGCTTCCCCGCGCGCGATGAGATCAAGCTGATGGATTTCGACCCGGCACAGGCGCTGGCCGATGCCGACGCCAACAAGGCGCGCTTCGCCGAGATGTTCGGCGTGAAATGAACGGCGCCGCGACCCTGAAACGGAACGCCAGCCGGTCTTCGGACCGGCTGCTTCCCCTGCTGCTGCTGCCGGTGGCGGTGATCGCGCTGGGGCCGGTGCTGCGCCTGTTCGCCGAGGCCATCGGTCAGGGCGGGCTCGATCCGCTGGCCCATGTGACCGAGGTTCTGGGCCGCGACAGCACCCGCATCGCGCTGGGACATTCGCTGTTCACCGCCGGGCTCGGCACCGTGATCTCGATCCTCATCGGCGGCGGCTTTGCCTTTCTCGTGGCGCTGACCGACATCCGAGCCAAGGCGTTGCTGGTGTTCTGCCTGATGATCCCGATGATGATCCCGCCGCAGATCACCGCGCTGGCATGGACGCAGGTCACCGGGCCGTCCTCGGTTCTGTTGAAATCCATCGGGCTTGCGCCCCCCTTGGGCAGTCCGCAGCCGCTGCATTCTGCATGGGGCATCGCGCTGCTGCTGGGCATCCAGCATGCGTCTATCGTTTTTCTGACATTGCGCGCGGGGCTGCGCATGATCCCCGCCGATCTGGTCGAGGCGGCGCGCATGTCGGGCGCGCGTGGGCTGAAAGTCTGGGCGCAGGTGGTGGTGCCGCTCAGCCTGCCAAGCCTCGCCGCCGGGGCGGCGATGGCCTTTGTCACCGCGCTTGGCAATTTCGGCATCACCGCGATGCTGGGTATTCCTGCGCGCTACTCCACCCTGCCGACGCTGATCTACCAGCGCCTTGCCGGGATGGGGCCGAGCGTGCTGCCCGAAGTGGCGGTGCTGTCGATCCTGATCGGCGCGGTCGCGATCACCGGAGTGCTGGTGAACCGGCTGCTGCTGCGCCGCCGCGCCTATGGGCTGGTCGGGCTTGCCTCCCGCCCCTTGGCGCTGCGGCTGGGGCCTGCGCGGCTGCCTGTCGAGATCGCGCTTTGGGCGTTGATCGTGGCCATCCTGTTTCTGCCGCTTGCCGCGCTGATCGCGACCTCGCTGGTGCCGGCCTATGGGGTGCCGCTGACATTCGCCAATGCGACGCTCGACGCATGGCACGAGGCGCTGTTCCGGCAGCCTGTGACCGCGCGCGCCTATGCCAATTCGATCCGGCTGGCGCTGGGGGCCGCGGTGGTGCTGATGGCGATTTCGGTGCCGCTGGCATGGGCGATGCAGCGCGGGCCCTCCCGGCTGAGCCGGGTCGCCGACACGCTGGTGGATCTGCCCTACGCGCTGCCCGGCATCGTGCTGGCCATCGCCTGCATCCTGCTGTTCATCGACCTGCCCTTCACCGATGCCACGCTATACGGCACCGTCTGGATCATCTTTGCCGCCTATCTGGCGCGGTTTCTGGTGGTGATGCTGCGCCCGGTGCAAGCAAGCCTGTCACAGATGGACCCGGCGATGGAGGAGGCCGCACAGGCCGCGGGCGCCGGGCTGGCGCGGCGGCTGCGCACCATTGTGCTGCCGCTCACCGCGCCTGCGGCGGCGGCGGGGGCGATCCTCGTATTTCTCACGGCAGTGAATGAGCTGACCGTTTCGGCGCTGCTGTGGTCAGCGGGGACCGAAACGCTGGGCGTGGTGATCTTCAACCTCGATGACAGCGGCGAGACGGTGATGGCCTCCGCCGTCGCCACCTCGATCGTGATCGCGGTCATTTTCCTGATGGCGCTGGTCCAGCTGGGCGCGGCGCGACTTCCGAAAGGATGTGTTCCATGGCAGAACTGAGCTTCTCCGACGTTGGCAAAAGCTTCGGCTCCGCCACCGTGCTGCGCGACATCGACGCCACCGTGGCCGAGGGCGAATTCGTGGCGCTGCTTGGCCCGTCGGGCTGCGGCAAGACCACGCTGCTGCGCCTGATCGCGGGCTTTGAGACCCCCGACCGGGGCGAGATTCGGCTGGGCGGGCAGACCGTGGCCTCTGCCGTTTCTGGCCGCTTCGTCCCGCCGGAGAACCGCAATGTCGGCATCGTGTTTCAGTCCTACGCGCTTTGGCCGCATATGGATGTGGCGCGCAATGTCGCCTATCCGCTGGAGGTGCGCGGCGTGCCCCGGCGCGAGCGCGCGCAGCGGGTGGAGGAGGCGCTGGCCCTGACCGGGCTGAGCGATTTTGCGGGGCGGGCACCTGCCGCTTTGTCCGGTGGGCAACGGCAACGGGTGGCCTTGGCCCGCTGTCTGGTGGCGGAGCCGCGCGCGGTGCTGCTGGATGAGCCTCTGGCCAATCTCGACCTTGCGCTGCGGGCCTCGATGCAAGACGCCTTCGCCGCTTTCCACCGCCGCACCGGCGCGACGATGGTCTATGTCACCCATGACCAGACCGAGGCCCTGGCGCTGGCCGACCGGGTCGCGGTGATGGAGGCCGGGCGCATCCGGCAATTCGCCGCGCCCGAGACGCTTTATGATGAGCCCGCGTCTGCCTTTGTTGCGGGGTTCGTCGGCGATGGCGCCGTCCTCACCTGCCGCCCCACCGGGCCGCTGCGCGCCGATGGCGTCCCGATCGAGGTTCTGGGCCAGCAGATCGTCGCGCGTGGCCGTGACCCGCATCCGACCCATGTCTGCCTGCGGCCCGATGATCTGCGCCTGACCGACGGCGGCGCGATCCGCGCCCGGGTCCGCGCCTGCACCTATGTCGGGGGGCGGTTCCGCCTGACGCTCGACACGGGCGAGGCCGATGTCGTGGCATTTTCCCGCGCCCGCGCCCGGATCGGCGACACGACCGGGGTGGCGCTCAAGCGGCCTTGGTGCTTTCGCGATCCCAACGCCGGGGCCGTGAGCCCCGCGATGGAGGCGCTGACGCAGGGGGCGCTGACCCATGCTTGAGCCGATGCCAGCCCCGGTTCTGGAGCCCGTGCAAGCGCCGCTGCGCCCGCCCCTGCCCGGCCCGCGCCGCCCATCCACCTGCCCCGCCCCGTGGGTGGAGGTGCTGTCCGGCTTGGGCGAAAAAGGCCCCGCCTGCATTCGCGTATTCACCGGCACAAAGACGTGGCTTCTGGATGTCGGCGTCGGGCCGGAGGCCACCGCGCCCTTCGATCCCGTCTGGCTGACCGGCGTGGACGCGGTGTTCATCACCCACGATCATGTCGACCATATCGGCGGGGCGGCCTATGCCATCGCCGCCGGGCTGCCCATCTGGTGCACCCCCGCCACCGCCCGCGCGCTGCCGCCGGGCGCCAAGACCCATGCGCTGCCCACCCGCGGCACGAGCGTCATCGACGATGTGCGCGTGACGACCGGGCGCAACGGCCATGCCTTGGGCGGGGTGTGGCTCCATCTCGGGTTGGGGGAGGGGCTGTTCTATTCCGGCGACTGGTCCGAGGAATCGGCGTGGTTCGCCTTTGACGCGCCGCCCGCCGCCGCGACCGCGCTGATCGATGCGTCCTATCATCTGGGCGACGTGCCGCAATCCGCCCGCATCACCGCGCTGGAACGGCGGCTGGCGCAGGCGCGGGGGCAGACCCTGCTGCCGGTGCCGCCCTCGGGCCGCGCGGCGGAACTGGCGCTGCACCTGATGTCGCTGGGCCGGGTCAGCATCGACGATGCCTGTCGCCGGGCGGTGCGCGGCGCCTTGGCCGAGGATGGCGCCCGCGCCGACAGCGCCGCCCGGCTGGCGCCGCTGATGCAGGCGGAATTCGACCCCTCCGCCGATTTCCTAATCTGCGACACCCCGAATGCAGAGGCCGGGATGGCGTGGCGCATGGTGCAGGACTGGCGCGATGCGGGGCGGCTGGGACGTGATGCGCAGGTGATCTTTACCGGGCATATGACCGCCCATGCCCGGTCCATCGCCGCGACGGGGGGCGGTGCCTTCTGCCGGTGGAATGTGCATCCGCCGCTGCGGGACCAGATCGCGATGATCGCCCGGCTGGGCGCGCGCCGCTTCGCGCCGATGTTCTGTCCCTGCCCCGAGGATTTCATGCTGGAAGCGCGGTTTGACGCGCGGGTCATCCTCAACGAAAGGATCACGCTGTGAGTGCCGATGTGACCCACGCCCCTGCTGCGCCCACTGGTGCGCGCCCCGGCGCGATTGCGCTGCCGCGCGTGCCGTTCTGCGTGATCCGGCATGGAGAGACCGACTTCAACCGCGATGGCCGGGTGGCCGGGCGCAGCGACGCGATGCTGACCGTCGCCGGGCGCTGCGCCGCAAGCCGTTTGGCGACGCTCGACTGGCCCGGCGCGATCCGGCTCTATTGCAGCCCGCAGACCCGCGCCCGTGACACCGCCGCGCTGGCCTTTCCCGACCTGACCCCCGTGGTGCTGAGCGATCTGCGCGAACGCGACTGGGGCGATCTGGAAGGCGCGCCCGTCTCGCAGCTTGGCCCGCGCGAAGCCACCCCGCCGGGGGGGGAGCCATGGCCCGAGATGTGTGCCCGCGTCGCGCGCGCGTTGCAGCAGGTTCTCGCCGGGCATGACCCTGCGCATCCCGATCCGGCCTTGCCCGTGCTGGTCGCCCATTCCGGCATTATCCGCGCCACCCGCCTGCTGACCGGCGGCACGGCAGGCGGGCCCTCGCCCGCCAATGCAGTGCCGCATCTTTTCCTCCCCGCTGGCACAGGCTGGCGCGAAACCGATCTGACAGGAGCCGCCGCATGGACTGCGTGATTTTCGACATTGATGGAACGCTGGCCGAATTCGACGCGCCGCGACTGGGGCATCTGGTGCACGGCATCGACAAGCAGTGGGACGCGTTCCACGACGAGATGCACGCCGCCGCCGTGATCGGCCCCGTCGCGCGGCTGGCCGAGCGGCTGCGCGCCCAAGGCGAGGCGATCGTGCTGTGTTCGGGACGTCCGCGCGGCTGGCAGCATCGGACCGAGGCATGGCTGCAAAAGGCTGGCATCGCCTATGACGCCATCTACCTGCGTGCCGAAGATCAGGATCACGCCTCCGACCCGGAGGTGAAACAATCGCTGCTGGATGAGATCCGCGCCGATGGCTACGCGCCGTGGCTGGTGGTCGACGACCGCACCGCCGTCGTTGCCTTCTGGCGCGAGGCGGGGCTGACCTGCCTGCAATGCGCGCCGGGCGATTTCTAAACCATATCGAAAAGGACCGGACGCAGGCACCCCGCGTCCGGTCCATTCATTCATTCGATCAGCTGGCGATCTTCAGCCGGTTGAACACCCGCTGCGCATTGCCGGCGAAAATCTTCTGCCGGTCGGCGTCGCTCAGATGCGGGCTGTTTTCGATGTAGCGCTTGGTGTCGTCGAACTGATGGCCGGTTTCCGGATCGATAGCGCGCACGGCACCAAAGGTCTCAGACGCGAACAGCACGTTGTCCACCGGCACCACCTCGGTCATCAGATTGATCCCCGGCTGGTGATAGACGCAGGTGTCGAAGAACATGTTCTTGCCCATCATCTGCGCCGGTTCCTTGCGGTTGCGGTCCATTGCCAGACCGCGATAGCGGCCCCAGTGGAACGGCACCGCGCCGCCGCCGTGGGGGATGATAAGCTTCAGCTTCGGGAACCGCTCGAACAGGTCGCTGTCGAGGATCTGCATGAAGACAGACGTGTCGCCATTGATGTAATGCGCGCCGCTATACTGGAAGTTGGGATTGCACGAGCCCGAAACGTGGATCATCGCGGGCAGGTCCATCTCTTCCAGCACTTCGTAGAGCGGGAACCACCATTCATCCGTCATCGGCGGATCGGTCCAGTAGCCCCCCGCCGGATCGGGGTTCAGGTTGCAGCCGACAAAGCCCAACTCCTCCACGCAGCGGCGCAGTTCGGGGATCACGTTTTCGGGGCGGCAGCCGGGCGATTGGGGCAGCTGACACACCGGGGCGAAATGCTCCGGGAAGATCTCGCACACGCGGTGGATCAGGTCGTTGCAGACCCGGCTCCACTGCATCGACATGGCTTCGTCACCGATATGCTGGCCCATCGCCGCCGCGCGCGGCGAAAACAGCGTCAGGTCGATGCCGCGGTCCAGCTGCGTCTTGATCTGCTTGTCGAGCAGGCTTTCGCGGATTTCATCATCGGTGAAGGACGGGCCATCGGGGTCGGTCATCTGCGACCGGTCCCCTTTGGCGTCGATCTGCGCGTTGCGCCATTCCACCAACTGCTTCGGCGATGTGGTGTAATGCCCGTGGCAATCAATGATCATAGTGGGTCTCCTCCCCCTTGGTCGGCCCTCAGGCCTGCATCAAATCGGCAAGTGTGCCGGCGTCGTCCATATCGAGCACGCCCCAGACCTGGGCGATCAGCCGGTCTTGCGCGGCGGCGTCCAGCACCCCGTCGCAGCAGGAGCGCAGCTTGTCCTCGACCTCCACATCGCTCAGCGGGTTTTCGGGACCGCCGCGATAGCGCTCATCCGCCCAGCCCGCGACTTCGCCGCCCGAGGCCATGCGGATCGTGATCCGCGACCGCATCTTGTCAAAGCCCTTGGCTTCGATCTCGGCGTCGAACTCGGTCGTGATGCGGCGTTGCATGTCCTGCATCGCGTCGCTGGCCACGAAAGCGTCGGAAAATTCGCGTTTGCCGGCCTTGCGTTCCAGCGCGATCATGGCAAGCGCGGCGGGCAGCGAGAATTTCGCCTGCAAATGGTTGGCGGCAATCGGGTAACGGATCGGCTTCAGGATGTTGCTGCCCGCATGCACGGTGACCTGCGCGATGTCTTCGGGGGCCAGATCGGCCTCCGTCACCAGCCGCAGCATCAGATCGATGGTCGGATGGGTCAGCACACCGCAGGGATAGGGTTTGATCGACACGCCGGGATCGACGATCGTCCATGTCTTGCCGAACCCTTGGGCCACTTTTTCAGGGCTGACGCCACCGCCCTGCACGGCCATGAAGCCCCACGGCCCGTCCAGCGCCTCAGGATCGGCGGTGAACCCGCGCGCGGCCAGCAATGCCGCCGTCACGCCGTTCTCTGCCGCCCGGCCCACATGCAGCGGCTTGGTCATGGTGCCGAAATTGCAGCGGATGCCCGCGGCGAAGCTGGCGGTGATGCCCAGACCCGCACGTAGCTTGTCGCCCGTCAGTCCCAGCAGTTTCGCCGCCGCCGCAAAGGCGCCGAAATGGCCAACGGTGCCGCTGGTATGCATGCCCTGCATGTAATGGCGCGGCAGCATCCATTCGGAAATCTTGCACTCCACCTCAAAGCCGGTGAGGAACGCGAGCATGAAATCGCGGCCCGACACGGGGGCGAGCTTCTGCGCCATCACCAGCGCGGCGGTCAGCGGCGGGATCGTCGGGTGGGTCAGCAGGCCGTAGATATGCGCGGGATCGAGGCTGACCTGACTGTCATCCCAATCATGCGCATGACCGGCGGTGCCCAGCACCCGCGCCGCCATCGGGGCCGGCACCTTGATGCTGTCGCCCAGCAGCCGCGCATCGGACCGGCCGCCGTAATCGCGGGCCTCGTCGGCAAGCATATGCACCGAATGCTCCTCGGAGCCCGCCACATACAGACCTAGCGCGTCGATCATGCAGCGCTTGCCGATGCGCAGCGCCTCCTCGGGGATATCGTCGAAGCGGACAGTCTCGATGAACTGCGCGGCGTCTTCGGTGATCCGGGTGCTTTCCGGCATTTCGGCATAGGCGTTTTTCTGGGCCGACATTGCGTCAGTCTCCTCCTGCTCGTGTCTGTCGCAACCGCCTGTCACCCGCCAGCGCCCCTGCCGGTCCGTTCGGGGCATATGGGCCGGATCACCACCCCGCGGGGCAGTGCCGACCGAGCCCGGAAAACAGGACGGGGGAGGCAGTCCAAAGGGCCGCGCGGCGCAGCTCTCGACGATGAGTAATGACAAACTGTTCACAGCGCGTCAACTGTTGACACTTAGGTTTTTCAAGAATTTGCCGCGCGGCGGCATGGCTCCGCCGCCGGTCTGGTCAACAGCCGCGTCTACAATTTTCGGAAGGTGGGTGCGGGGCGCTCAGGCGGTGTCGATCAGACGGCGAAAGCCGCTTTCGACATGTGCGCGCATGGCCGCATCGGCGGCGTCGGGATCGCGGGCCTGCAGCGCATCGGCAATGCGGCGATGTTCGGTGTTTGAAACCCGGATATTGCGGGCTTGCACCAGCCCCCGCCGCCGCATCAGCAGCAATTGCTTTACCGTGCGCTCGTAGGTCACCGTCAATTCCGGGTTCGCCGCCACCTCGATCAGCCGGGCGTGGAAATCGAGGTTCAGTTGGAAATAGCTTTCGGGATCGCATTCCGCGACCGCCGCATCCATCTGATCGACCAGCGCGACGATGCCCGCGATATCCTCATCCTGCCCTCGCCGGGCCACCAGCCGCCCGGTCAGACCAGCCAGCGCAGCGCGCAATTCGTAAAGATGCTGCGCCTGTTCGACGCCGAGCGCGCGCACATAGGTGCCCTTGTTGGTAATACTGACCAGCAGCCCCGCCTGCTCCAACGTGCGACAGGCTTCGCGGATCGGTCCCCGGCTGATGCCCAGCGTTTCGGCCAGATGGCTTTCATTGATCCGGTCGCCGGAGCTCAGCTCCCCTTCCGCGATCAGGCCTTCGATCGCCTCGGCGGCAATTTGGCTCAGGGTGCGGAGAGGCGCGGTCAGGGCGCCAGACAGCCGGGCATAGGGATCACGGGGTTTGCTCATCGCTCGGCTTTTACGCGGGATGACGAAAAGGTCAATAAGCCTTGCCTATCTAGCCCCCTCTCCGGCCAGTTCCCGCAGGGCGGCGAGGGTGCGGGCGGCCACCGGCACGCCCTCCGCCCGCGCCTGCGCCAGATGCGCCAATGCCCGGTCACCGGGCAGCCGCACCGGCGCGTCGGCATAGGCGGGCGGGATCGCGGTCAGCCGGGCGCGCGCCTCGGCCATCCGGGCCGCGCCGGTGTCCCCCGGCTGAAACCGCGCAAGGTCGAGCACGATGAACGCCTGCCCCAGATCCTGCGTGACGGGTTTGTCCTCCGCCTCGTCCCGCGCCAGATCCGCAATCTGCGTCAGGAATGCGGCCCCGGACCACACCCCCGCCAGCATTTCGACCCCAAGCGCGAGGCCGTAGCCTTTATGCCCGCCAATGCCCTGCAACACGCCCTTCATGGCGGCGGCGGCGTCCGTGGTGGCGCGGCCCTCGGCATCGGTGGCCCAGCCTTCGGGGATCGGCTCCCCCGTTTCAGCCGCGCGGCGAATGCGCGACCGGGCCACCACCGACAGCGCCATATCGACAATGACGTGCCGCCCGTCCGCCGCCGGAAAGCCGAAGCCCAGGGGATTGTTGCCCACCGCCGCCGCGCGCCCGCCCGCAGGTGCCAGCAGCGGCGTGGCGTTCGACATCACCATCAGCGCGAACCCGGCCTCACAGGCCCGCAGGCAATAGGGCGCGGCGGCCCCGAAATGGTTGGAATGGCGGCACAGCGCCACGCCTGCGCCCGTCTCCCGCGCGGCCTCCAGCGCTGCGTCAAGCGCGCGCGCGCCCACCGCAGGCCCCAGCGCATTGCCGCCATCCACCTGCACCAGCGCCGGGGCGATCCGGGTCGCGGTGATCCGCCCCGCCGGGTCAATCCCGCCCCCGGCCAGCCGCGCGCCATAGCTGACCACCCGGTTCAGCCCGTGGGTGGTGATACCCATCATCTCGGCGCATAGCAAAACCCCGGCGGCATCCTCTGCCACCGGGGTCGGCACGCCAAGCGTGGTAAAGGCGCGGCGCGCAAGATCGCGCGCCGCATCCGGACTGATCCGCCGATCAGCTTCCTGCATTCTCGGCATCTCCGGCGGCGGGGGCTTCGGCCCGGCGGCCATAGCGTTGCAGCAGCGGCAGCACGATCAGCAGCACGGCGGTGGCCACCATGATCCAGATCGAGCCGGGACGTTCGAGGAAGATCGTGAACGACCCGCGCGAGATGGTCAGCGTCTGGCGCAGCGCCTCTTCGGCCAGCGGACCCAGCACCAGCGCCAGCACCAGCGCGGCGGGCGAGAAGCCGTAGCTGCGCATGAAGAAGCCGATGATCCCGGCGGCGAACATCAAATAGACCTCCACCATCGAGCTGGCGACGCTGAACGTGCCCAGCGTGCAGATCACGACGACACAAGGTGCGAGGATGCGATAGGGCACGCGGATGATCTGCACGAAAAGCGGGATCGCAAAGATGTTGAGCGCCA
Organism: Pacificitalea manganoxidans; assembly: GCF_002504165.1. GTDB lineage: Bacteria > Pseudomonadota > Alphaproteobacteria > Rhodobacterales > Rhodobacteraceae > Pacificitalea > Pacificitalea manganoxidans. The sequence goes on along the minus strand of NZ_CP021405.1, from coordinate 149,039 downwards.
GCAGCGCCATGTTGCCCAGATACATGGAGGCGATGAGGCCCCATGCGAATTCCGGGTTCTGGCTCATGAACAGCGGCCCCGGACGCATGCCCCAGAGCAGGAATGCCGCCAGCAGCACCGCGGTGGATGCGGAGCCGGGAATGCCCAGCGTCAGCAGCGGGATCATGGCCCCGGAGGAGGCCGCGTTATTGGCCGATTCCGGCGCGACGAGGCCCGCCATCTCACCTTTGCCGAAGCGTTCGGGATGCTTCGAGAAGGAGCGCTCGAACGAGTAGGCCATGAGCGACGCAATGGTCGCGCCCGCGCCGGGAATGACGCCGACGACAAAACCCAGAAGCGAGCCGCGCACCATCGTGAACCGAGTCGAAATCCAGTCCTGCGCATCGGGCCAGAAGCCTTTCTTGCGGTCATAGCTGGCGATGGAGCCGGTGCCCGTCTTGTGCAGGCCTTTGTAGAACGCGTGATAAAGCTCCCCCAGACCAAAAAGGCCAATGGCGATCGGGATGAAGTGGATGCCGCCGATCAATTCCGCCGACCCGAAGGTGTAGCGGCTTTGCCCGGTTTCGAGATCCACCCCGACAGTGCCAAGCGCAAAGCCGATCAGCGCGGAAATCACGCCCAGTTTCCAGTTGTCGCCGATCATGACCAGCAGGGTCAGCATGCCCAGCATCGCCAGCAGGAAGTATTCCGGCGGGCCGAAGTTGCGTGCCACCTGTGCAAAGGCCGGGGCCAGCAGCGTGATCAGGATGACACCCACGGTGCCGCCCACGAAGGAGGCGACGGCCTGCATCACCAGCGCCGGACCGGCGCGGCCCTTTTGTGCCAGCGGATAGCCATCGAACGTGCTGGCGACGGTTGCGGATTCCCCCGGCGTGTTCAGCAGGATCGACGTGATCGTCCCGCCATACATCGCGCCGTAGTAAATCGCGGCAAGCATCATGACGGCGCTGATCGGGTCCATCCCGAAGGTCACCGGCAACAGAATGGCCAGACCGGCCGATGGGCCAAAGCCGGGGATGACACCGACGGTCATCCCGACCATCGCGCCGATCAGCAGATAAAGGATGTTGATGGGGCTGATCGCGACCGACAATCCCATCCAGAGGTCAGCGAATAGATCCATGACGGAATGTCTCCAGAAATCAGAAGGGAAGCGGCAGCATGCCTTCGGGGATGGCCGCGTTCAGCAAGGTGTCGAACAGGATGTAGATCGCGACGGGCACCAGCAGGGCGACCGCGACGTTCTGGACCAGTCGTCCGGGGTTCAGCAGCAACAGGGCGACCAACAGGAACAGCACGGTGGCCAGAACCCCGCCCAGAACGCCCAGCAGCGCGACATAGGCGATGCCCAGCCCCATGATGAGCGCGACCTGTCCGCCATAACCGCGTGCGCCGGGCGCATCGGCTGCGGGCCGCAATTCGGTCACCATCGCGTATAGCGTGAAACCGACCATCAGAACGCCGATGATGCGTGGGAAAAAGCCCGGACCCAGACGCCCGGTGCGGGTCATGAAGTCGAGATCAATGAAGGCCGTGTAGGAATACATGATCCCCGCAGCGAGGATCACGAGAAAGAAGACGATGCGCATGGCGTGAGGCTCCCAGTGAACACACCGCCGGCAAGGGGCTCCCCTACCGGCGGTGGTTCCTGTCAGGTCAGTTTCAGTCGATCGCGCCTTGGGCGCGCAGAACCTTCTCGAAGCCGTCCTGCGTGTTTTGCAGGAAGGTGCCGAACTCATCACCGTATTTGATGTTTTCGGTCAGCAGGTTGGTTTCGATGTATTTGTCCCACTCGGGGGTATCGACGATCTTCTTGACGGTCTCGATCCAGAAATCGACGGCCTCCTGCGGCGCATCGGGGGCAAGGATCACGCCGCGCGGCATCGACACACCGACGCCCCAGCCCTTTTCGTCCATCGTCGGCACATCGCCAAGCGCGGGAGGGGTGGTTTCGCCACTATAGACCAGCGCTTTCATGTCGCCGGATTCGACCAGACCGACGATTTCGCCGGGGTTGCCGACCATCGCGTCGACCGCGCCGGACAGCAGAGCGGTCTGCATATCGGCCATCGAGTTGAAGGAGACGTATTCAAACTCGAACCCGGCTTTTTCTGCGAACAGCGTCGGCACGATGAAGTCCACGTTGACGGTGCCGGTCCCGGCAAGCGTCGGCGGGGTTTCCTTTGCCGCGGCGATGAAATCCTCGATCGTGTCCCACTCGGACTCACCGCCGACCATGATGGCAAGGTCGTCGGTCGCCAGCAGGGCAATCGGCACGAAATCCGACGGCGACCACGGGGTATCGGCCTGCAGTGGCGTGGTGATCAGGCTGCCCGACGTGGTCGAGATGTTATAGCCGTCGCCCGCCTTGGAATAGAGATACCCCCAGCCCACGGCGCCGCTGCCGCCTGCGCGGTTTTCGACGCGGATGTCTTCGCCGTAAAGGTCGTATTTCTGGATGATGTCCACCATGGTCCGCGCCATGATGTCATTGCCGCCACCGGGGCCGAACGCGATGGTCCAGTCCAGATCCTCGGTCGGGTAGTCCTGTGCCAGCGCGGGCGCCGCAAAGGCGAGGCCAAGCGCGCAACCTGCCGCCAGCCCTGCCAGCCGCAGACCGCCACCGGTGCGTGTGGTGATAGATGTCATGATATCTCCTCCCTATCATCATGCGGGTTTGCGCCGCATGTTCCGTTCCGCCAGCCCGGCATGTCCGGGCCGACGATCAAATCGGCAACTGCTGTCTAGAGCGTGTCCAGCCAGCGCCGCTTACCGTTGATGTGATGCTGCTCGGCGGCCTCCCGCGCCGCGCGGGCATCCCCTGTTTCGATCGCTTCGAGGATCTGCTTGTGCTCCTCGTTCGAAAAATTCATCGACGCCCCGCCGCGCAGCACACGTCGCCGCAGCAGCCGCACTTCCTTACCAAGCGAGGTGTAAAGCGCGAGCGTTCGGCTGCCGTCCGACAATTCCGCGATCCGGTCGTGGAATTGCAGGTTCAACTCGAAATAGCGGGCTTCGTCATTGGTCTCGATGCAGCGGTCCATCTCTTCGACGAGGCCGCGCATTTCGGCCTTTTCCGCGTCGCTGGCCCGGTCGGCGAGCCGCGCACAGGCGTAGCCCGCGATATAGGCGCGCAGATCGTAAAGCTCGAGCGCCTCCTCGATCGACAATTGCCGAACAAAGACACCCTGATTGGCGACGGAGGACACAAGTCCCTCACGCTCCAGCAGGCGGGCGGCCTCGCGGATCGGGCCCCGGCTGACGCCCAGCTCCTTGGCCAGCGCCTGCTCGTTCAGCCGCGTTCCCGCGACGAGCTTGCCGCGCAGAATCAGCTCTTCGAGCTTATCGCGGACAATGGATGTCAGCGATCTGTCGCGTCGCGCCGCCAGCCGGCTCCGGGTGTCATTCGAAATATCCATGCCGCCACCAAACTCTTTTGCCGACAAAGTGTCAACAGTATTCATTGTGTTGACAGTTTGTCGGCACATGCGCATTCTCCGGCCTCGGAGGACTGTCCATTACCGCGATCCGTTCCGTCGCTCCGCACCCCGATTTCGGGTGTGCGGATGCGGGCCGGGCGCATGAGCCGAATTTGCGGACAGTCAGGGAAGGAAAGTGCAAGACATGACCATCAAAGACAGTGCGCTGGCGGGCAAGACCGCCTTTATTTCTGGGTCGGGCCGCAATATCGGGCGCGCCATCGCGGTGCAGCTTGCCGCGCGCGGCGCCAATGTGGTGATCAACGGCGTCAGCAATCGCGACGCCTGTGACGAAACCGCCCGCATGGTCGAGGCCGAGGGCGCCCAGGCGCTGGTCGTCATGGGCAACATGGGCGATGCCAATGCGATTCGCTCCATGACCGATGCCGCGCTGGAGCGGTTCGGGACCATCGACATCCTCGTCAACAACGCCGCCGTGCGCCCGCATCGTCCCTATCTCGAAACCCCGAAATCGGAATGGGACGAGGTGATCGATACCGGCCTGACCGCCGCCTTCCACACCAGCCAAGCTTTCCTGCCCGGCATGGTCGAAAACGGCTGGGGCCGCATCATCTCGATGACCGGGATGAAAGCGATCAAAGGCTATTTCGAAGGCGCGCCGATTTCCGTCGCCAAACACGGGCTCTGGGGCCTGACCAAGGCGCTCGCCACCGAATTCGGCCCTCAGGGCGTGACCGTCAACGCCGTCTCGCCGGGTCAGATCCTGACCGAGGGCCGCGATGGCACCGACCCGAAGAAACTGGCCCCGATTCCCGTGGGCTACATGGGCGATCCCGAGGATGTGGCCGCGGTCGTGACCTTCCTCGCCTCTCCTGAAAGCCGCTTTGTCACCGGACAGATGATCGGTGCCAATGGCGGTCAGGCCACCTGATCCGGGATATGGGACGACACCAATGACGCGCATTTCCGATCGTCTGACCCGCTTGCACCCGGCCGCCACCCGCGTGGTGTCCGAAAAAGCCGCCGATCTGCGGCGGCAGGGGCGGGATGTGATCTCGCTTTCCACGGGGGAGCCGGATTTCGTCTCCCCTCCCGCGGTGATGGACGCGGCGCGCGCGGCGCTGGAGGCGGGGCATACGTTCTACACCCCCGCCGCCGGCCTGCGGGAGTTGCGCGAAGAGGTCGCGCATTACTACGGCACGCGGTTCGGGCTCGACTACAGCTTTGACGAGGTGATGATCGGCTCCGGCGGCAAGCCGCTGCTGTTCGAGGCCTGCGCCGCGCTGCTCAATCCCGGCGACGAGGCGATCATCATCGCTCCGGCCTTTGTCAGCTATCTCGAACAGGTGCGGTTCCTCGATGCCACGCCCGTGGTGATCGAAACGGACCCGCAAACGCTCGATTTCGCGCTGGACGATATCCGTGCGGCCATCACCGACCGCACCCGGATCATCATGCTCAACGCCCCCAACAATCCGTCGGGGCGGATCTATGGCGACGATCTGGTGATCGGGCTGTGCGAACTGGCGATGGAACATGACCTGACCATCATCAATGATGAGATCTATGAGCGGATCGTGTTCGACGGGGCGGAATATCGCAACCCGCTGAACCTGTGCCCAGAGGCGCGCGCGCATGTGCTGCACATCAACGGCGCCTCCAAAAGCCTCGCCATGACCGGCTGGCGCATCGGCTTTGCCATCGGGCCCAAAGAGCTGATCCGCCGCATGACGATGCTTCAGGGGCACAACACGTCGGGTCCGAACTCCATCGCGCAATGGGCGACCTTGGGCGGCTTGCAGCACGGGCAGGACGACATCGATGCGATGGCCGCCGAATACCAAAAGCGCAAGGATCTGATCACCGAACGGTTGGGGCGGATGCCCTATCTGCGCTACATCCCGCCCGAAGGCGCGTTCTACATCTTTGCCGATATCCGCGAGACCTATGGCAAGACGGTCGCCGGGATCCGCATCGAGGATGACGTAAGCTTCTGCGAGGCGCTGCTGGAACAGGCGGAGATCGCCGCCATCCCCGGCTCCGCTTTTTTGCAGCCGGGCTTCTTCCGCATGTCCTTTGCCACCTCCGAGGAGGTGATCGCGACCGCGATGGACCGCATGGACGCATTTTTCGAGGCGCTGGCCTGACGGCCCGCCTCATTGCCAAATTCCGAGAGGACCCCATGAGCGATAAGATCATCGACGTATCCGGCGAAGTGCCGATCCGCCGTGTCGGCGACGGCGAGAAGCACAGCTTCTTCGGCTACTACAACAAGACCAATTTCGGCCCCGCCGACACCCGGCTTCTGGGCAATCGCACCCCGCTTTTCACCGGTAATCTGACCGGGCGCGAAACGGCCGAGGTCGGCTTTTTCGATCTGGCCAATGGCGACCGCTGGCATAAGCTGGGCGAGACGACCGCGTGGAACTGGCAGATGGGCTGTCAGTTGCAGTGGCTGGGTCAGTCGAACCGGGCCATCTACAACACCCGCGCCACGGGGCCTGCCACGGCGACGAACATCTATCCCGATTTCCGGTCACGCGTGGTCGACGCAGACACGGGCGAGGACCGCGAACTGCCCGCGCCGATCTACGTCATGGCGCCCGATGGCAGCTTTGCGCTGACCATCAACTATGCCCGGTTCATCCGCACCCACCGCACCATCGGCTATCCCGCCACGCAGTCCGAGCCGGAGCTGAAGCTTGCGCCCGAGGATGACGGCATCTGGCGCATGGATATCGAGACCGGAGAGACGAACCTGATCTGTTCGCTGAAGCGGCTGTTCGATTTCGAGCATGTCGCCTCGATGGACAACGCGATGCATTGGATCACCCATATGGAGGTGAACCCCTCGGGCACCCGCTTCCTGTTCATCCATCGCTGGACCGAACGCCCCGATGACGAATTCTGCTATCTCCACCGGCTTTATACCATCAACGGCGACGGCACCGACCTGCGGCTGCTGGAGGATACCGACCACCCGCTGCCGCAACTGGCCGAGGATTTCGACCCCTCGCAGCACGGCACTTTCGATTACGAAAAATCCGAATGGCAGATTTCCCATCCGCTGTGGAAATCCGATGACGAGGTGATCGTCTGGGGCCCGCATCAGGGCGAGATCCATTATCAGCTTTATAACGACCGCACGGGAAGCGTGGCGCAGGTCGGCCCCGGCATCCTGACGGAGAACGGGCATATGACCTACGGCACCGATGGCCGCTGGATGCTGTCGGACACCTATCCCGACGCCGCCACCGATAAGCGCGCGCTGTTCCTTTATGATTGCGACCGGGATCTGCGTTACGATCTGGGCTCGTTCTACACGCCGTCGGATCTGGGCAAACATAACCGTTGCGACCTGCATCCGCGTTGGAGCCGTGACAACCGGCAGGTCTGCATCGACTCCGTACATGAAGGCCCGCGTCAGATGTATCTGCTCGACATCGGGCCGCTGATCGACCGGCTCAGCTAAGCGTCGCGCCCACCGCCCCGATCAGGCGGTGGGCGTTTTGTCTAGATCACAGATACTTGCGGAACCAATCGACGGTGCGCTGCCATGCCAGTTCCGCCGCCGCCTCATCGTAGCGCGGGGTGGAATCGTTGTGGAATCCGTGGTTTGCGCCCTCGTAGATATAGGCCTCGTAGGTCTTGCCCGCCGCGTCGAGCGCCTCTTTATAGGCCGGCCAGCCGGCATTCACCCGTTCGTCCAGCGCGCCGTAATGGATCAAAAGCGGTGCTTCGATCTTGGGCACATCCGCCGCGTCCGGCTGGCGGCCATAGAACGGCACCGCCGCGCCTAGCTCGGGATAGGCCACCGCCGCGGCATTGGCGACACCGCCGCCATAGCAGAACCCGGTGATGCCGACCTTCCCCGACACCCGCTCATGCGCCATCAGGAATTTGATCGCGGCAAAGAAGTCGTTCATCAGCTTCTCGCCATCGACCTGCTGCTGCAGCGCACGGCCCTCCTCGTCATTGCCCGGATAGCCGCCCATCGGCGTCAGACCATCCGGGGCCAGCGCCATGAACCCGGCCTTGGCCAAACGGCGCGCGACGTCCTGCACATAGGGGTTCAAGCCACGATTTTCGTGCACCACCACAACACCCGGCGCGGTTTCCACGCCGTTCGGGCGCACCATATAGGCGCGCATTTCGCCATGCCCGTTGGGCGAAGGATAGGTGATCCATTCGGCGGTGATGTCGGGATCGTTGAACGAGACCTGTTCGGCCATCGCGTAATTGGGGCTCATCATCCCAAGGATCGCCGCTGCCGTCAGTCCGCCAATCGCGAATTTCCCCGCACGGTCCAGAAACTCGCGCTTGGAAATCATCCCGTGGGCATAATAATCGTAAAGTTCGAGCAATTCCGGGCTGAAATCCCGAGCGGTCATGCGCGTCATGATAAAATCCTTGGCTGGACAGAAATGGCGTCACGAACCTCGCGCCCGTGACGGCACCCGCTCAGGATGAGCCAGCCCGCCACGGTGCAACAATTGACAATCGCGTGCGCGGGCTGAAATCTTTGCCCGTCGCACGGAGGCCGCTCAGTCAGGCGCCATAGGCCCCGGCGGAGTAGGTCAGCTCGTAGGAATGGCTGTAAAGCTCGAACACGATGCCGAACGGGTCTTCGACATAGACCATACGATAGGGTTTCTCGCCGGGGAAATACTCCCGCACGGGCATCCGCTGCTTGCCGCCTGCCGCGACGATCCGCGCGGCCAGAGCTTCGATATCGGGGTCTTGCACGGCAAAGTGGAACAGCCCGTGACGCCGATAATCCAAATTGTCCTCGGGCGCGCGGTTGCCGTCGAATTCGAACAGCTCAAACCCGATCCGGTCGGCACTGGCCAGATGCGCGATGCGGATGCGGGACCAGCCCGGCCCGAACACGTCGGTGCACATCACACCGATATCGCTGTCGTCTTCGGTGATCTCGGTCGGTGGCATGATGACGTAGAAGCCAAGCACCTCGGCGTAGAATTTCACCGCCGCGTCAAGATCGGGCACCGACAGCCCGATATGAGAGAAGCTGCGCGGCGCGGTGGGGTGAGGGTGGTCGGACATGAAAGCCTCCTGTGGTTGCTGACCCCGAAATAGGCTTGCCATGACCCAATGAAAAATTATTCTTTGGATTAGATTTTCAAACGTATTGTTATGACCAATGCTGAACGCCCAATGGCTCGAAACCTTCACCGCGCTCAGCGAGACGGGCAGCATGACCCGCACGGCTGCCGCGCTGAACATGACGCAGCCGGGCGTCTCGCAGCATGTGAAGAAGCTCGAAGCGCAGCTTGGCACACCGTTGCTGCGCCGCGATGGCCGAAGCTTTACCCTGACCCCGGCGGGGGAACGGGTGCGCGCGCTCGGCCTTGCCCGCCGCGCCGAGGAGGCCAGCCTGCGCGCGGGCATCGGCGCGGACGACCCTGATCGCGGTCGCATCAGCGTAGCCTGCCCCGGCGGGTTCGCGATGATGCTCTATCCCCGGCTGCTGCGCCACGCCGCCACGCGCCCCGCACTTGATCTGGTGGTGGAGGCCGCACCGCAGACGACGATCCTAGACGGTGTGGCCGAGGGGCGGTTTGACTACGGCCTACTGCACCATGCGCCCGATCACCGGCGTGTCACGGGCGCCCGCATCGGCAGCGAGGAACTGTGCCTTCTCTACCCCGCCGATGCGGACCCCGGCCAACCCAGCCTTGCGGATCTGGAACAGCGCGGCCTGATCGCGCATCCCGATGCCGCGTTGCTGGCCGATCTGCTGCTGGCGCCGAACTACCCCGAGGATTACCCCGGCGGCGACCGGCTGCGCCAGCGGGGGCGCATCAACCAACTGGGTCAGATCCCGATGCCGGTATCGGTCGGGATCGGGTATACGGTGCTTCCGCGTTCGGGGCTTGCAGGCTTTGCCCATCGCGAGCGGCTGCGCATCATCCCCCTGCCCCATCGCGTCCGGCAGGATCTGTGGCTGATCTCTCGGCGGGGCCGCCAGATGCCCGCGCGGCTGGACGCAGCAGAGCGCATCATCCGCGCCACCGCCGCCGCGCTGGACGATGATGGCGGCGATCTGCGCGCGTGATCTGCGCCCGCGCGGCACCGCACCCTTGCGTCACTGCGGCCTTGTCAGCCAAGCCTCCAGCCGCCAGAAACATCTCACGATCACGGCGTTTCGCGCCGTGAGATCACCCGGGGGGAATATCGAACCATGACCGTCACCCAAACCCTGCGCGCGGATTTCGCGCCAAACGGCACGCTGCGCGCCGCGCTCAATCACGGCAACCGCATTTTGGTCGGGCGCGGGGCTGACGGCACGCCCGAAGGCATCTCCGTCGATCTGGCGCAGATGCTCGCGGCAGAGTTGGACCTGCCGCTGGACTTCGTCAATTTCGACCGCGCGGTGGATGTCTCCTCCTCTGCGACCGAAGACCTGTGGGATGTCTGTTTCCTTGCCGTCGATCCGAAACGCGCGGAGACCATCGATTTCACCGACCCCTATGTCGGCATCGAGGGCAGCTATCTGGCCGGACCGGCCTGCACCGCAGACGATGCGCCTGCGCTGGTGGCCTCTGGCGCGGCGGTCGGCACCGTCGACGGATCGGCCTATACGCTAACGCTGGCCCGGCAACCGGGGGCCGAGGCGCTGGTCTATTTCCCGACAATCACCGCCATGCTCGCCGCGCTGGATCAGGGGGAAATCACCGCCGCCGCCGGGATCGGGGATGTCATGGCCGCCGAGGCCGCCAAGCGTCCCGGTGCCCGCGTCCTGACCCCGCCCTTCATGCAGATCCGGCAGGCGATGGCGATTGTGCGCGGCCGCCCTGATGCAAGCGCTTATCTGCGGGACTTCGTGCAGCGGTTGGCGCGGGCCGGCACCACCGGCGACATTCTCGAACGTCACGGGGTCGCCCGCGCCTGCGCGATCGTGCCGGGGGATGCGGCATGAGCGATGCGGCCCCCGCCATCCTGCGCCCCGATGCGTTGCCTCGAAACGACCGGGGCAACGGCGCGCGCACAATCCCGCTGGTCACGCGCGGATGCGGCTCCACCAGCCTGATCAACGGCATTACCGAGTTCGACCCCGGCGCTGCAATCGGGCTGCATTTTCATGACTGCGAAGAAAGCGTGATGGTGCTGGAGGGCGACGCCATCGCCGAAATCGACGGCATGCGCCATCCGCTCCGCACGGGCGACACCACATGGATCCCGGCGAACGTGCCGCACCGGTTTCTGAATGAAACGGACAGCGTGATGCGGATTTTCTGGACCTATGCCAGCGTGTCCGCCACCCGCACGATGGTCGCGACCAGGATCTGCCAGTCGATTGACGACGAACACGCGCAGGCCACCCGGACCTGAGCCGATTTCACCCCTATCCGGGTGCGAATCGTCGAATTTGACGGATTTGCGCCCGCTTCATCCCTGCCCGCCTATGCAGCAGATGCATGCGAGCGCTGCCCGTTCCGGGATCGCGCTGGCTGAAATTTGCCTGTCCTGAAACGCCGTCGGCGGGATGCCGCGCAGATTCTGCACCGCGTCATCACGATATGCTCACGCAAGGTCAGCAGCGCGTGAAGTCATGGAACCTGCGAAAATTTCGGGTTGCCGTTGGGCCGCGCAGGCTTTTTCTACCGCTTCCGAAGACGGTCGCCAAGCATCTTTCCCGACGATGCAGGCACCGGGGCCGGGCTCACCTGGCCACCCCGATCAACCCTCAGCCCGCCACCTTTCATCGCCGCCCCGCGCGGCGGTCTGGTGTGGCTGACACATGCAGATCAACGGAGTTGCCATGCCCTTGTCCTGGATCATTGCCGGCGCCGCGTCCGCCGCTGCCGCGCTGACCGGCGCCAGCGAGACGCTCGACCTGTTCCGCCCTGCGGGACCGGAGGCGCGGTTCACCGCGCCCGCCGCGCTGATCGCGCCGCTGGTCGAAACGTCGGCCATGCCGGATCTCGGCGCCGCGCCGAATGCGACCCCCAGGACCACGCAGCCCGCCGCATTGTCGGTGAGCGAAGACGCCATCGCGACGGAGTTTGGCCACTGGACCGCCGTGGTGGAGCCGGGCCAGACCTTTGACGGGTTGCTGAACGAGGCCGGAATCGAGCCTGCCCTGCGCGCCAAGGCCGCAACTGCCATCGGTGCGGAATTCAACCTGTCCGGGCTTGGCGTCGGCCAGCGCGTCGGTGTCAGCCAGTTGCCCGATCGCAGCGCGCTGGAAATCGCGCTCGACATTCCGGGCGGGCATCGTCTGATCGCGCGGCGCACGGGTGACGGGGACTTTGCGCTCGATACGGTCGAGGTCGAAACCCATCGCGCCCCCGTTGTCCGCCGTATCGTGCTGGACGGCGCGCTCGCCGATACCGAAGCCGCCGACGATCTGCCCTCCGAGCTGGTCGAACAGCTGTCGATGCTGGCCCCCGATCTGCTCGCCCCCGCCGCCGACGCCCCCGTCTGGCCCGGCGCGGAGCTGGAGCTGCTGTGGTGGGAGCAACGCACCGAAGACGGCTATGCTGTCGGGCGCCCTGAATTGAGCTTTGCCCGCCTGTCGCTGGGCGGGGTGACGCGCGAAATCGTCTGGCCCGGCCCCAATGCCCGCGCCACGGCCTATGCCGCGCCGCATGACGACGAGCACGATCACGACCACGCCGCAGGCAGCGCCACCGCCGCCACCGAAACGGCTGTGATTTTCCGCAATGGCACGCCCGTGGGCCGGTTCCTGCCGCCGGTGCTGCAATCGCGGATCAGTTCGCCCTACGGGATGCGGGTGCACCCGGTTCTGGGCACCCGCAAAATGCACACCGGCGTCGATTTCGCCGCCCCGACCGGCACGCCGATCCTTGCCAGCGGGGCGGGCGAGGTGACCTTCAAGGGGCCGATGGGCGCGTATGGCAATGTCGTCGAGGTCACCCATGACAACGGCACCCTGTCGCGCTACGCGCATATGAATGCCTTTGCCGACGGGCTTGCCACCGGCGACCGGGTCGAGGCGGGCGCGCCGCTGGGCGAGGTCGGCTCCACCGGGCGGGTCACCGGACCGCACCTGCATTACGAACTGCGCATCGCGGATCAGGCGGTCGATCCGCTGGACGTGGCACGCTGGTTCGCGCCCGAGGTGACAAGCCCCGGCGTCACCGCGATCGCCGAGGATGCCGCCGCCGGTCTGACCCTGCGCCTGCCGGATCGTCAGGCAGAGCGTCTGGCCCAGTCCCGCCTGACCGTCGCCCGCCGCCTGACCGCCCGGCTGCTCGACGAGACCGACACCGGCCCCGTGCGCATCGCCAGCACCGCCCGCGATATGTAAGCGCGCCCCGCCCCCCACTGGCCAAGCAGCGCCCCAGCCGCTAACGCTGAGGCCACGACACAGGCAAGAGCCGCGGGGGGCGGAGCCGATGGAAATGATCGTTCTGGGCGCGGGCATGGTGGGCACTGGCACCGCGCTGGCGCTTCAGGCGCGCGGTCACGAGGTTACTTTGATCGACCGGGCCGCGCCGGGGCAGGAGACGAGTTTCGGCAATGCCGGGCTGATCCAGTCCGAGGCCGCCGAGCCCTACGCCATGCCACGCCACCCGCGCGCGCTGCGGGATATTGCCTTGGGGCGCAGCAATGACGTGCATTACGCATCGCGCCACCTGCCGGGGCAGGCGGGCGCCTTATGGGGCTATTTCCGCAATTCCGCGCCCAAGCGCCACGCACAGATTTCCGCGCTGTATCACCAGCTGACGCGCCGCGCGACGCGCGATCACGCGCCGTTGGTCGAAGCCGCGGGCGCACAGGCCCTGATCCGCGAGATCGGTTATCACATCGGGTTTCGCGATCCCCGGGCGCTGGCGCTGGCCGCTCGCGATGCTGCGCGCGTGACGCAGGACTACGGGCTGGATCACGCGGTTTATGACGGCGAGGACATGGCCCGGAGGGAGCCGCTGTCGCGCAGGCTGGCCGGGGCGATCCACTGGCCGCAGACATGGGTTTGCAGTGATCCCGGCGCGCTGGTGGCAGCCTATGCCACCGCGTTTCAGGCCCGGGGCGGGCAGGTGCTGCGCGGCAATGCCGAAACCCTGACCCGTGCGCCAAACGGATGGACCGTGCGGACCGAGGCAGGCACCGTTAGCGCGCCGCATGTCGTGCTGGCGCTCGGCCCGTGGACGCCGTCCCTGCTGCGCGGGTTTGGCTGGCGTGTCGCGATGATCGGCAAGCGCGGCTACCATTGCCATTACCCCGACGCGCCGGTGCTGCGGCGTCCCTTACTCGATACCGGCTGCGGCGCGATGCTGGTGCCGATGCAAGGCGGGCTGCGGCTGACCACCGGTGCCGGGCTGACCGCGCAGGCGGAGCACGATCCCCGCCAATTGCGCCGCGCGGAACACAGCGTCGGCGAATTGATGCCGCTGGGTGCACGCGGTCCCGCCGGGGTTTGGGCCGGGCTGCGGCCCTGCCTGCCGGACATGTTCCCTGCGACCGGCCCCGTGCCGGGGCACGCGGGGCTTTGGGTCAATTTCGGGCATGGCCATCACGGGTTCACGCTCGGCCCGACCACCGGCGTCGTGCTTGCGGCGCAGATCGACGGGGACACCCCGCCTGTCGAGGCGCCCGTGATCGCCGCGCTGGCGCTGGACCGGGGCGGGATCGCGCGTCGCAGCTAGGGCCGCGCAGCGCTCCGCCGATGCAACCGCCCCTTGTTTGCGCGCGTTGACTTGGCACGTTACCCCTACGCGCCACCCGCGCCCGATCCCAGACAGGAGACACCTTATGCCCCCTCGCCCGCCCCGCCGTGCCATTCGCACCGCCCTAGGCCCGCTTGCCGCGCTGTGCATGAGCCTCGCCGCGCCGGCTGTGCAGGCACAGGACACGCCCGCGCCGGAGGCCCCCGCGCAGGAGGTGCAGACCCCCGCGTCCGAGATCGTGATAGACTGGTTGCCGGAGGCCATCACCCTGCCCGCCGATGCGGAGGTGGTCGCGGATCGCGCCGTAGGCTCCACCATCCGCATGGTCAGCATCGCCACGGAAGAGGACGCCGAAGCGCTGCTGGCAGAGTGGCGCGAGGCGCTCAGCACGTCGGGCTATCTGGTCGAAGACCCGGCAGAGGCGCTGGCCGACCGGCAGGTGCTGTTTTCCGGCACCGGCATCGAGAATGGCAAGGTCGTGATCTCCCCCACCGTCGAGGACGGGAGAGAGATCCTGCAATTCGACGCGTCCCTGTCGGACTGACGATCAAACGGGCAGACTGACCGCCGCGTGCCCTATAGGGCGCGGCGGCCGGTTAAGCGGCGTCGTCGCGCCCCTCGCCCGGCAGACGCGGCACCAGCGCGCGGATCACATCCGGCATCGCCAATTGACCCACGACCTGCCCCCGCCGCAGAACGCGGAAGTGCCGGGTCACGTCGCCACCTGCGCGCGCGATCACCGATTCCAGATTGTCGTCGGCATCGACATCGCCGTGCAGGTCAGCCTCGGGCGGGGTCTTCTGCATGACAGACCGCACCCGCAGCACCCGCGCGCGATTGATATCGCTGACGAATTCTTCGATATAGGCGTCTTCGGGGTTCAGCAGGATGTGCTGCGGCTCGCCCTGCTGCACCACCCGGCCTTCGTTCAGGATCACAAGGTGATCGGCCAGCTTCAGCGCCTCGTCCAGATCGTGGGTGATGAACACGATGGTTTTGTGCAGTTCCTCCTGCAACTCCAGCAGCAGGTTCTGCATATCGGTCCGGATCAACGGATCGAGCGCGGAGAACGCCTCATCCATCAGCATGATATCGGAGTTCGATGTCAGCGCCCGGGCAATGCCGACGCGCTGCTGCATACCACCGGACAACTGGTGCGGATGGCTGTCCTCGTATCCGGCAAGCCCCACACGGTCGAGCCACTTGCGACCCTCCTCGGCGCGCTCGGCCTCGGCGACGCCGCGCACTTCCAGCGGCATCGCGGCGTTTTCCAGCACCGTGCGATGGGGCAGCAGCGCAAATTTCTGAAACACCATCGACATCCGCGTGCGGCGCAGATCGCGCAGCGCCGTGGGGCCCAGTTTCATGATGTCCTCACCATCGATCAGGATCTCGCCCGCGGTCGGGTCGATCAGACGGTTCAGGTGGCGGATCAGGGTCGATTTGCCAGATCCCGACAGGCCCATGACGACAGTGGTGCGCCCGGCCTCCATATCGACATTGATGTCTTCGAGACCCAGCACATGGTTTTCCTGCGCCAGCAGGTCCGGCTTGCTCATCCCGGCGCGCACCTTGTCGAGCATCCGCTCGGGCGTGTCGCCAAAGATCTTGTAAAGCCCGCGAATACGGATCTGGGGAGTGGTGGTGTCAGTCATGATCGTCCCTCAGCGGCTCTGCCGTGACATGTCCACGCGGGCCAGCGCGGCCTTGCTCGCGCGGTCCAGCATGATCGCCAGCAGCACGATGCCCAGACCGGCCACCAGCCCGACGCCCAGTTCCAGATTGCGGATGCCGCGCAGCACCAACACGCCCAGACCCGGCGCGGACACCAGCGAGGCGATCACCACCATTGCAAGGCTCATCATGATGGTCTGGTTCACGCCTGCCATGATGTTCGGCAAGGCCAGCGGGATCTCCACCTTGAACAGCTTCTGCCGCCCGGTCATGCCAAAGGCCTGCGCCGCCTCCAGCACATCACGGTCCACCAGCCGGATGCCCAGATCCGTCAGGCGGATCACCGGGACGATCGCGTAGAGGATGATCGCGATGCCGTAGAGCTTCGATTCCGTGACGCTGAACAGAAAGATCAGCGGGATCAGGTAGACGAAGGTCGGCAGCGTTTGCAGCAGGTCCAGCACCGGGATCGCGCTGCGTTGCAATCGGTCGCTTTTTGACATGGCGATGCCCGCAGGCACGCCCAGCAACACGCATATGCCCGTACAGACAAAGATGATCGCCAGCGTCTGCATCGCGACGTCCAGATGGTCGATGAACCCCAGAAACAGGAACGACGCAGCAACGAACACGGTCACCCCGACGGACCGGGACACGACCCAGCACAGCAGCACCAGCAGCGGGATCAGCGCCCACCACGGCACCCACATGAACAGATCGAGCGCCCCGTCGAGCACCCAGGACAGCGGCTGCGTCAGCGGGTCCAGCACGCTGCGCAGGCCCGAACGCGCGTCGAGGAACGCTTGCTCCAGCCCGGCGGTCATTTCCCGCGATTGCGGCACCTTGGAACAGCTGTCATGGAGCGCGTCGAGCGAGGGAAAGGGCGCGGGCCCCGTGGGCGTATCAGCGCTGTCGCCCCGGGTCTGGGCCAGCAGCTGCTCCATCGTCATCGGACCGCCAGAGGCGCCATCGTCGCACCAATCCCGCAGTCCGAGCGCATCGAACACACCGTCGTAATATGCCATTCGCAAGGTTCCTTCCCGCGCCCGGACGCCACGCGCCCGTTATCGTCATCGTGCAAGGGCCCCCAAGCGCCACGCGCGGGGGCCCGCTCCGCCAGTGGCGGTTACTGCAGGATTGCGGCCAGCTTCTCGCGCGCGGCGTCGTTCAGCCAGTTGCCCCAGACGTCCTTGTAGGTCGTCAGGAAGTAGACAGCGGCCTCATCGGGGGAGGCGTTGTTTTCTTCCTGCCAAGCCAGCACGTCGTTCATCTGCGGGTTGGTGAACTGCACGTTGCGCATCAGCTCCGTCACTTCGGGGTTTTCCTCGGCGAAGCTGGCGGTGACCACGGTCAGCACCTCGCCCTTGGGATAGGCCGACATGCGCGGGTTGGCGCAGGATTCTTCGGCGTTACAGGCATGCGCTTCTTCGTCGAATTCACCGATATCGACGCGGGTCATCGGATACTGACCCAGAACCGAGGTCGGCGCCCAGTAATAGCCGAACCACGGCTCTTTATCCTGATAGGCAGACGCGATCGCGGTCGCCATCGTCTCGCCCGAACCGTGCTGGAACACTTCGATGCCGTTGTCTTCCAGACCGGCGGCGCGGATCAGGTTGCCATTCACCGTCTTGCACGCCCAGCCATCGGGGCACTGGTGGAACCGAGCGCCGACCAGTTCGGGATTGTCCAGCACACCCTGCAGGGTCGCCAGTTCGGGATGCTCTTCCAGCAAGTAGTTGGGCAGCCACCAGCCCTCGACACCGCCATCGGACAGCACTTGGGTCAGCGGCTCGACCTTACCCTCGGCGGCGAGGCGGTCATAAACGGGCGCGGCATTGACCCACAGTTCGGTCAGAATGTCGGGCTCGCCGGTTTCAGCAACCGAGGTGATCGCGGGGTTGGTCGAGGACGGGATCTTCGTCACGTCGCAGCCATAGCCCTGTTCCATCAGGAATTCCGAAACGGCGGTCACCACAACCGACGACGCCCAGTTCATTTCGGTGATGGACACTTCGCCACAGTCGGATTGCGCGCTGGCCGTGCCAGCGATGAGGCCGGTGGCAAGCGCGGTCGCGGCGGCAAGTTTGCGGGTCGAAAGCATGTGAGTTCCTCCAGGTCGGTAAAATCTTTGCATGTCGGCGCGTTCCCGCCGTTCTCCCCCAAGATACGGCACGGCGGGGATATGTCGAGCCGATGAGCCCCTGACTATAGGTCAATTAATTTCTGACACAGCCCGTTTCACGCAACTTTCGGGACGCAAACTATAGCCGCAGACTTGCAGCGATGCCTCGGCGCAGCATGCGCTGGCTCTTTATTTCGCGCCCGGCGGCCCGCACCGTCTGCGCCCTGCACGGATGGCCCCGCCACCCCGGCAGGGGGTTGGTTCCGTCCCTCAATCCCGCACCACCTAGGCCAGCGCAGACAGTTCCGCCGCCAGCGCGTCCAGCAGGCGTGCCGCATGGGCGTCCGAGAATACCAGCGGCGGGCGGATCTTCAGCACATTGCCCGCGCGCGCGGAGGTCGACAGCAGCACACCGCGCGTCTTCAGCCCCTCGACCAGCGCGGCGGCGCGGGCAGGGTCAGGGCGATCCGGATCGTCGCGGACGGCGATGTCGACGCCGATGAACAGCCCCGCGCCCCGCACATCCGCAATCTCCGTATGGCGCGTGGCCAGATCGCGCAGCCCCGCTTGCAGCGACGCGCCGACACGGTCCGCGTTTTGTGGCAGCTCCTCCTCTCGCAGGACATCCAGCACCGTCTGGGCCACGGCGCAGGACACCGGATTACCGCCGAACGTGTTAAAATACCGTGTCTCGCGCCCGAACTGCTCGGCCAGATCCGCGCGCAGCACCAGCCCGGCAATGGGGTGGCCCGCGCCCATCGGCTTGCCCAGCGTAACCATGTCGGGCTGCATCCCGTGGCGCGCGAACCCCCAGAAGGACGCACCGATCCGCCCGAACCCCGCCTGCACCTCATCGGCGATGACCAGCGCGCCAGCGGAGCGGGCGGCGGCCTCCGCCCCGCGCAACAGGCCCGGCGGATCGGCGATGATGCCATCGCTCGACAGGATCGTGTCCAACACCAGCGCGCAAGGCGCATGGCCCGCGGCCGACAGATCGGCAAAGGCCGCGGCGACGTCTTGGGCAAATCGCGCGGCCTCGGCCTCCATATCCTGCGCGCGCGGGTTCGGCGGCGCAACGGCGCGCACATGGCCCGGCACCTGCGGCACCAGCGAGGGCGAGATCCCCGCCACCGCCACCGTGCCGCCGTGATAGGCCCAGTCGGTGACCACCACGCCGCGCCCGCCCGTGACCTGCATGGCGACGCGCAGCGCCAGATCGTTGGCCTCGGACCCGGTGCAGGTCAGGTTCAGCCGGTCCAAACCCGGTGGCAGCAGCGCCAGCAGATCCTCGGCATAGGCGACAATGGTTTCATCCAGATAGCGGGTATGGGTGTTGAGCCGCGCGGCCTGCGTGGCCAGCGCCTGCGTCACCCGCGGATGGCAATGCCCGATACAGGGCACGTTGTTGTAACAGTCGAGATAGGCGGTGCCGTCCGCATCATGCAGCCACACGCCCTCCGCCCGGACCGGATGCACGGGACGGTCGTAGAACAGCCGGTAGGAGCGCCCCAGCGCCGCATCGCGCCGGGCGGCAAGGTCATGGTCTGCGGTCATTCAACGGCTCCTTTGATCTGGGCGGTGGCAGCGGCGTCAGGATCGGCCAGCAGGTCCAGCACCCGCAGCACCGGCGCGCGGTTGCGCAGCAGATAGTCGGCATTTTCGGGATAGTCCCGCGCGCGGGCGGTGGCGATCAGGATCGACATTACCGCACGGGCCAGCATCAGACGGGGCAGCAGATCCCATTCGGCGGCACTAAGCGGGGCCTGCGCGTGATAGGCGCGCGCCACGGCACAGGGCAGATCCAGCGCCTGCGCGCCCTCCCCGACCAGATAGGTCAGCAACACCGCCAGATCGCCCAAGCGCGGCGCGCCCAGCATATCGCCGAAATCGATGATGCCGGTGATCCGCGCCTCCGCCCCCGTCCCGGTCACAAACACATTGCTGGGGTTCAGATCGTTATGCACCAGTTGCACGGGCAGCGCGTGATAGCGGCTTAGAACCGGGCCGCAAAGATCGTCGAGGATCGGCGCGATGCGGGCCTGCAAGTCCGGCTCCAACACCGTGCTGAGCGGGCGCAGATCGGGCAACCGGGCGAAGGACCACAAAAGGTCGGGCGGCGCGGGCGGCACGGGTAGGGACGCCAATCCCTGCGCCAGCCGCGCGGCCATCCGGCCCAGATCCGCCCCCGTCGCCGGGTGCAGCCGCGCCGGGTCCACCGGCATACCGGGCAACACGCTAATCAGCCGCACCACCGCCTGTCGCCCATCGGGCAGGTGCGCCAGCGGCGCGGCGGATTGGGCACGATCCCGCACCAGCCGGGGCACCGGCAGATCAGGCGCGTGCGTTTCCAGATGCAGAAGCGCCTGCGTCTGCGCGGCACTGGTGGCGCGCCGTTCGGCGGGGTTGGTGATTTTCAGGATAAAGGCCGTTTCACGGTCTTCGAACAGGAAATTCTGGTCCCGCTCCGCCCCCAATTCCCGCGCAGGCAGGCGCAGACCCCAATACCGCAGCAGTAATTCCTGCGCCTCAAGGACGGTCAATTGCGGTGGGGCGGGATCGGACGCGGGGCACATGGCCTCTTGTGTCCCGCGAAATCCGGGCGGCGGCAAGGGGGCGCGCGGCGCGGGCAGATCGCGCGGCGTAACGTGCCGTTCGCGCAGAATCATGCGCATTTTGCCTAACGATCCGCAGACCCTGCGACAGATCGCGCGGATGGCAGGCAAATTTCGCACCGCATTTCACGCGTTTCGTGGTCTGCTTGGCCCTATAGCTAGGAGGACCCCATGCGCATCGGATGCCCCAAAGAGATCAAGACCCACGAATACCGCGTTGGACTTACCCCCGAAAGTGCGGCCGAGCTGGTCGGGCGCGGGCACGAGGTGATCGTCGAACATGACGCCGGTGCCGGCATCGGCGCCGAGGATGCCGCCTATGAGGCCGTCGGCGCCCGGATCGCGGATGTCGAAACGGTCTTTGCCGAGGCCGAGATCGTGGTGAAGGTCAAAGAACCCCAAGCGGTGGAGCGCAAGCGCCTGCGCGCGGGTCAGACGCTCTACACCTATCTGCACCTCGCCCCCGATCTCGACCAGACCGAGGATCTGCTGGCCTCCGGCGCGACCTGCATCGCCTATGAAACCGTGACCGCGCCTGGTGGCGGGCTGCCGCTGCTGCGTCCGATGAGTCAGGTCGCGGGGCGGATGTCGGTGCAAGCGGGCGCGCATGCGCTGGAAAAGGCGCAGGGCGGGCGCGGCGTGCTCTTGGGCGGGGTGCCGGGCGTGTTGCCGGGCCGCGTCGTGGTGATCGGTGGCGGTGTCGTCGGGCGCAACGCGGCGGCGATGGCCGTGGGGCTGGGCGCGGATGTTACCGTGCTCGACCGGTCGCATGATGTGCTGGAGGATCTCGACGCGCAGTTCGGCGGACGGGTCAAAACGCTCTATTCCACCGCCACCAATCTGCGGCAGGAGGTCTGCGCCGCCGATCTGGTCATCGGCGCGGTGCTGATCCCCGGTGCCGCCGCGCCAAAGCTCGTCAAGCGTGAAATGCTGGGCGATATGCAGCCCGGCGCGGTGATCGTCGATGTGGCCATCGATCAGGGCGGCTGTTTCGAGACCTCCCGCGCTACGACCCATACCGATCCGACCTATATCGAGGAGGGCATCGTGCATTACTGCGTCGCCAACATGCCCGGCGGCGTGGCGCGCACCTCGACCTATGCGCTGAACAACGCGACCCTGCCGCATCTGCTGCGGCTCGCGGATCGCGGGGTAAAGGACGCGCTGGCCGCTGATCCGCATCTGTTGGCGGGGCTCAATGTGGCCGCCGGAAAACTGGCCTGCCCGCCGGTGGGCGAGGCGCAGAACCGCGACAGCCTGACCCCGGAACAGGCGCTTGACCTGATCTGATCCCCGCCTCTGATCCTCTCGCCTGATCCCGCAGCGGCGGGGTCAGGCCGTCACCCGGCTCAACAGCAGGCTGGTTTCGCTGTTGAGCACGCCGGGCACCTCGCGCACCGCATGCAGCACCCGGTCAAAGCTCACCAGACTGTCGGACCGGATCTCCACCACCAGATCCCATGCGCCATTGGTGGAATGGATCGTCGCCACTTCGGGGATCTTCTGTAACGTGCGGATCACGGTGCGCGACATCCGGCCCTGCAATTCAATCATCATGACCGCGCGCACCTCGCCCTCGACATCCACGTCGGTTTCGATGGTGAAGCGGCGAATGCGTCCCTGCGCCACCAGCACGTCCAGCCGCGTCCGCACCGTGCCCCGCGATGCGCCGACCTGATGCGCCAATTCGGTGATGCTGGCGCGCGCATTCTGCCGCAGCGCGGCGATCAGCCGCTGGTCCAGATCGGGGGCGGGGGCGACGCTATCGCTCATGCTTTGTCCATTTTGTCGGCCTGATCGATCATATTGCGCAATATTAGCCGCCATACCGACAAAATCCACAGTGATCTTGATCACGGCGCACGGGCATTCTGGGTGCAGACCTCCCGCAACGGACAGTTTCCATGACCCGAACTTGCACGATACTCGGCGCGCCGGTGCAGACCGGCACCGATCAGCCCGGCTGCGTGATGGGCCCTGCCGCCCTGCGCACGGCGGGCTTGCCACAGGCCCTGACGCAATTGGGCTGGCGGGTGGAGGATCGCGGCGATCTGGCGATCCCGGCCCAAACCGCCCTGCCCCATGACAACCCCGCCCTGCACCATCTGGCCGAAACCCGCGCGTGGACCGAACTGCTCGCCGCGCGGGCCGAGTCCGTGGCCGCCGAAACGGATTTGCCGATCTTCCTTGGCGGCGATCATTCGATGTCGGCAGGCACGATCAGCGGCATCAGCGCCCATGCCGCCCGCATCGGGCGTCCGCTGTTTGTGCTGTGGCTCGATGCGCATCCCGATTTCCACACGCCCGACACGACCGAAAGCGGCAATCTGCACGGCACGCCCGTGGCCTATGTCACCGGGCAGCCGGGGTTTGACGCGTTTCCCCCGCTGGCCCATGCGCTGCCCGCCGACCGGATCTGCATGATGGGCATCCGCTCCGTCGATCCGGCGGAACGCGCGCGGCTGGGACAGGCCGGGGTGGAGGTGCATGACATGCGCGCCATCGACGAGCGCGGCGTGCTGGCCCCGCTCAGCGCCTTTCTCGACCGGGTGCGCGCGGCGGATGGCTTGCTGCATCTCAGCTTCGATGTCGATTTCCTCGACCCCGCCATTGCCCCCGCCGTGGGCACCACGGTGCCCGGTGGCGCGACCTTCCGCGAGGCGCATCTGATCATGGAAGTGCTGCATGACAGCGGGCTCGTCACCTCGCTCGATCTGGTGGAGTTAAACCCGTTTCTGGATGAGCGCGGGCGCACCGCGACCCTGCTCACCGATCTTACCGCCAGCCTTTTCGGGCGGCGTGTGCTGGACCGTCCCACCCGTCCGCATGCGCAGCCGCATCCCCAAACCCCAGTTCATCGGAGCCTGTGATGACCACGCAACGCCCCCTCCCCTCCGCCCTCGCCTATGTGCCGTTCGTCAGCGTCGACAACATGATGCGTCTGGTAAATCATCTGGGCGCCGAAACCTTGCTGACCGAGCTTGCCGACTACATCGAGGCGGATTTCAAGCGCTGGCCGGAGTTCGACAAGACACCGCGCATCGCCAGCCATTCCGCCGATGGCGTGATCGAGCTGATGCCCACCGCCGACCGCGAGAACTACGGCTTCAAATACGTCAACGGCCACCCGGCCAACATGAAGCGCGGCTTTCAGACGGTCACCGCCTTTGGCGTGTTGTCCTCGGTCGCGAATGGCTACCCGGTGCTGTTGTCGGAAATGACGGTGCTGACGGCGCTGCGCACGGCGGCGACCTCGGCGCTGGTCGCACGCTACCTCGCGCCGCGCGACGCGACCGTGATGGCGATGATCGGCAATGGCGCGCAGTGCGAATTTCAGGCGATGGCCTTCCGCGCGATCTGCGGCATCACCGATCTGCGGCTCTATGACATAGACCCCGCCGCCACCGACAAGGCCGCGCGCAATCTGGAGGCCGAAGGCTTTGCCGTCACCCGCTGTGCCTCGGGGGAGGAGGCCGTGCAGGGCGCGCAGATCATCACCACCTGCACCGCGGACAAACAATACGCCACGATCCTGACCGACAACATGGTCGGCGCGGGCGTGCATATCAACGCCATCGGCGGCGATTGCCCGGGCAAGACCGAATTGCACGCCGACATCCTGCGCCGGTCCGACATTTTCGTGGAATACCCCGAACAGACCCGGATCGAGGGCGAGATCCAGCAGCTGGACCCCGACCACCCGGTGACCGAGCTGTGGCAGGTCATGCGCGGCGAGGCCGAGGGCCGTCGCGAGCCGCGCCAGATCACGCTGTTCGATTCCGTGGGCTTCGCGATCGAGGATTTCAGCGCCCTGCGCTATGTCTCCGACCTGGTGCGCGACACGGCGTTTTTCGAGCCGCTCGACATGCTCGCCGATCCCGACGATCCGCGCGACCTGTTCGGGATGCTGCGCCGCGCGGTGGACTAAGCGCCGCAGGCTGCGGGGTCGGGGGTAGTCCCCCCGCCCCGCTCACCCGGCGCAGGAGGGGGCAGGCGCGCTGTCATCGCGGCGCATCAGACTGCCATCGGCCAATGCGGCCCGCGCCACCGCCTCTGCCGAGGCCAGCGCAAACCGGGTCGCGGCATGGATGCGCAGCAACGGCGTGCCCGGTGCCAACGTCGCGCCCGGCCCCACCAGCAGATCGACCCCCGCAGTCGGTTCGCGCGGTGCCCCTGCGGCCCGCGCCGAGCCCGATACCGCCCGCACACCAAACCCGATCAGCCGCCCCGCACCCGTGGCGGTGATCTCGGCGGTGTAGGGCGCGGGCGGCGGCGGAGTTTCGGCCAGCAGCCCCTGCGCCGCGGCGATGCGGTGCAGTTGCTCCAGCGCGCGCCCCTCGTCGAGGCAGGCGCGGGCGGCGTCAGCGGCCTCCGCCGCCCCCATGCCCGCAGCCCAATGCAGGATCTCGGCGGCGTAACGCAGCGCCTTGTCCCGCAGATCGGTCGGCGCGTCAGGGCGGCCTTCCAGCACCGCGAAAACGTCGCGCATCTCCAGCACCGGGCCGACGCCCCGCCCCACGGGGCCGGTGCCATCGGTCTGCATCACCTTCAGCGACAGGCCGACACCCTCGGCGACGGTGGTGAACAGATCCGCCAGGTCCTGCGCATCGGCGGCATCGCGGGTCTTGGCCTCCGGACCCACCGGCATGTCGATCAGCACATGGGTCGATCCGGCGGCGAGCTTCTTTGACAGGATCGACGACACATCGAGCCGGGTGGACCGCAGCCCCAGCGGGCGGTTGATCGCGTTCATCACCTGATCGACCGGCGAATGGGTCAGCCGTCCGTTCCATGCGATGCAGCCGCCCGTTTCCGTGACGCAGGCGTGCAGTTCATCGGGGGTCAGATCGACGCGGGCGATCACCTCCATCGCGTCGGCAGTGCCGGCGGCCGATGTGATCGCGCGCGACGAGGTTTTCGGCATCGTCAGCCCCAGCGCGGTGACGATGGGAATGATGATCGGCGTGATGCGGTTGCCCGGAATGCCGCCCATCGAATGTTTGTCGACGACGATCTCTCCCGGCCAGCTTTGCCGGGCGGCGCGGGCGGCGCGGGCGCGGGTCAGGGCGATCACCTCGGGTGCCGCCAGATCGCGCGAGGCGGCGACAAGGAACCCCGCCAGTTCGGCCTCCGAATAGCGGCCCGCCACCATATCGCCCACCACGGCGTCGATCTCGGCATCCGACAGGGTGCCGCCCGCCACTTTGCGCTGCAAAATCGCGCGGCTCTCGGGCGACGGCGCGGCGGCCAGCACCAGCGGATCACCGGGGGCAAGCATCAGCCGTTCCATCAGGGCCGGGCTCAGCGCCGCGACCTCCGCAGGCTCGGACTGTCCCAGCGGCGCGCGCAGCACGCCCAATTCCGCCACCGCCCGCGCACCGTTAGGGGCAAGGATCTCGACCCGGCCACTGGCTGCGGTCAGCCCCGCCGTGGCGGGATGGATATCCGACAGCAGGCACAGCGCCCGCGCGCCCAGATCGACCCGCGCGGGTCGGGCGCAGAACCGCGGCGCCGCCGCCCCCATCACCGCCTCGACAAAGGCGCGGACGCCTTCTGCCGGGCTGCGGTCATTGAGGATACGGATCACGGCCCCCGACCCGTCGGGCACCGTCGCGGCGCGGGCCAGCCTGCGCGCGATCTGGTCCGGCGCTTCGCGGCCCCGCGCGCGCAGCCGGGCGGCGACGACCTCGGGCGAGGCATCGATCAGCAGGGTCAGCGTATCGGGCCAGACCGCGCGGATCTGGGGGATCACCGCGCGGCTGACATTGACGATGACATGGGTGCCTTCCTCCAGCCAGCGCCGCACCACGACCGGAATACCGTAGCGCAGCCCATGCGCGTCCCAATGGTGCAAAAACGCCCCGCGCTGGCGCATCTGTTCGAATTCCGGCTCGGTGACGGGGTGGTAATCCTCGCCGCCCGCCTCCGGGTCACGGGTGATGACGCGGCGGGCAAAGGCATAGGCCCGCAGCCCGTCCAGCGCTGCCCGCGCCCCGTCAATCAGCGTGTCCTTGCCCACCCCTGACGGCCCGGCGACAAGGATCAGCGAGCCCTTCGGCAAATGGTCGGAGCTGGTCTGCGCTACGGTCCCGGTCATGGCTCAGACGTCGTCCAGACCGATATCGACGCAAGGCGCGCTTTGCGTGATGCGCCCGACGGAGATGAAATCAACCCCGGTTTCGGCCTTGCCCCGGATGGTGTCGAGCCGCACGCCGCCCGAACATTCCAGCGGCACCCGCCCGGCGACCAGCGCCACCGCCTCGCGCATTGCGTCATTGGTCATGTTGTCGAGCATGATGACATCGGCCCCGGCCTCCAGCGCCTCGGACACCTGCTCCACCCGGTCGCATTCGACCTCGATCTTGGTCAGGATCGGCGCATGTGCCTTGGCCCGCGCCACCGCCGCGCTGATCGAGCCTGCAACCGCGATGTGGTTGTCCTTCAGCATGATCCCGTTATCGAGCCCCAGCCGGTGATTGCGCCCGCCGCCGCAGGTGACCGCGTATTTCTCCAGCATCCGCAGGCCCGGCGTGGTTTTGCGGGTATCGACCAGAAACGCGCCGGTGCCCTCGATCTCGCGCACATACTCGGCGGTGGTGCCCGCGATGCCGCACATGCGCTGCATCAGGTTCAGCGCCACGCGCTCCGCCGTCAGCAGCGCCTGGGCGTTGCCTTCGATGGTGGCGAATGTCACGCCCGCCTCTAGCCGCTCGCCATCGCGGGCGCTGGCGGTAAAGGTGCAGGCCGGATCGAGCCGCTTGAAAATCCGTTCCGCGATGGTGATGCCGGAAATCACGACCTCCTCGCGGGTGTTCATCCCGAATTTCGCAACCGCATCGTCATCGACCATGATCTTGGCGGTCAGGTCGAAATAGTTGTTGTCCTCGTCGAACCACAGGTCGATCAGCGTGTCGATCTTGCGCAGGTCAATAAGCATTGGAGTCCTTTTCCTTCAAAGAGGCCGGCGCGGGAGCGTCCCGCGGGCCGAGGCGCGATGCGCCGACGAGTGCGACAAGCGCGATTAATCCGATGATCTTCGCCCCGGCCCATGGCAGGATCAGCGCGATGCCGGTGGCAAACAGGACCGGCCCGATCAGCCGCCGCCACGGGCGCGCCCGGTCCCGGCCCAGTTCCAGCGAAACGGCGATGGCGATGCAGGCGATGATGACCGAAGCCGCGCCCACCGCATTGCCCAGACTGTCCAGCGGCGCCAGCACGCCGGGATTGGCGATGAAGGCAAACGGCATCAGGAACGCGGTCACCGCCAGCCGCATGGCGATCACCGAGATCACCAGCGGATTGGCCCCCGATATCGCCGCCGCCGCATAGGACGCCACCGCCACCGGCGGGGTCATGGCGGAAATCACCGCGAAATAGAGCAGGAACAGATGCGCGCCCATCACCGGCAGGTCGAGTTCGTTGACCAGCGTCGGCCCCACCAGCACCGCGGCCAGCACATAGGCCGAGGGCGTCGGCATCCCGAGCCCGAGGATGATCGTCACCACCGCCGACAGCACGAGGATGAAAAACGTCGTATCGCCCGCCAGCGCGAACGCCATGTAGCTGAATTTCGACGCAAGCCCGGTCATGGTGATGCCGCCCACGACCAGCCCCGCCGCCGCGCAGGCGCCGGTGACGCCGATCATGCGGATCGCGCTTTCGGCCAGCGCGTCGATAGTGCCGCTCAGCCCCAGCCGGGTGCGGCGGCGAAACAGCGCCACGAACCAGACCAGCCCGGCGGCGACCACCGCCGTCATCGTCGGCGAATAGCCCATCACCAGCATCGCGGTCAGCCCGCCCAGCGGGATCAGGAATTGCCAGCCCGCGCGCAGCGTCTCACCCACGCTGGGCACCGTGTCCCGGTCAAGCGGCGGCAGATCCAGCGCGACGGAGCGCAGATGCACCTGCAAAAACACGCCGACATAATACAGCACCGCAGGCAACAGCGCCGCGACGATGATCTCCAGATAGGACAGCCCCGTCACCTCGGCCATGATGAACGCGGCCGACCCCATGACCGGCGGCAACAGCGACCCGCCGGTGGAGGCCGCGACCTCGACCCCGCCTGCGAGCGCGGGTTTGTAACCCAGCTTCTTCATCATCGGGATGGTGATGGACCCGGTCGCCACGACGTCCGAGGTGGGCGATCCCGACATGGTCCCGAACAGCGCCGAGGATACGACCGCCACCTTTGCCGGCCCGCCCGGAGAGCGCCCCGACACCGCCGCCGCCAGCCCGAAGAAGAAATCCCCCCCGCCCGCGCGCTCCAGAAACGTGCCGAACAGCACGAAGAGGAACGCATAGGTCGCGGCCACCCGCACCGGCGTGCCGAACAGCCCGTCGGAGGTGTAGACGTTGATATCGACGAAATGCATCACTGTGATCAGCCCGTGCCCCATCGGCCCGTCGATCAGATGCCCCCACAGGTTATAGGCGATGAAGCTCAGCACCAGCACCGCCAGAAACAGCCCCACGGTGCGGCGAGTGATCTCCAGCGTCAGCACGATGATGATCGAGGCGAACAGGAATTGATGCCAATTCAGCGCGTCGAACAGCGAAATCCGGGTCGCCGTTTCGGGGATATGGGCGATGAAATAGACCGCGCTCGCCCCCGCCAGCGATGACAACACCCAGTCCAGCCATGAGGGGCGGTGCGGATCGGCCCCCGACCGCGCCCCTACCAGCAGGAAGGACGGCACAAGGATCAGGCACAGAAAGATGATCGTCAGCGCCAGCGCATCGAGCCGGGCAAACGTCGCCGCCCATAGCACCCAGACCGTCAGCGACGCGCAATAGAGCCGCATGGGCCACACCAGCCAGCCCTGCACCTGCCGCCGGGGCGAGGTCAGAAACAGCGCCGCAAAGGCCCGCGCGGCGCGCGATCGCAGCGGCATCGGCGTGGCGCGGTGCTGACGCTCGGCGCGGCTCGCAGGGGCGCGCGGCGGAAGAGAACTAGGGTCGGGTGCTGGGGCCATCGGTGGATCCAATCGGCAAGGCTGCCAAGATATGCTGTGTCGGCGTCACGACATCGCCGAGAAGGTGCAGAAACCGGCCCCCGCCGCAGATCGGTCCGGGGTGGATGCCCGCCGGGGGCATCACATGCGCGCCGATGCACGGCGGCGGGGGCAGGCTCATAATCGCGGGCTCAGACCCCACACTGCCGCGCATCGGATCGGTCGGGCCGGTCGGATGCGGGCGCAGGCGGGGCCTGAACCTTGGCGCTTTACTGGGTGATGCCCATCGCCTCGGCCGCAGCCGGGTGATAGGGCAGCACATCGAACGACGCCGCGAAGTCTGCGGTATAGGCGCCCATCGCCCCATGCACTTCGGCGATCTTGTCGGCGTGATCGCGGATCGCACCGGCCACCAGCTTGATCGTTTCCGGGTCGGCATCCTCGGCGGCGACCAGCAGCGCCCGCGCGCCAAAAGTCTTCACGTCGTGGTCGAGCCAGTCATAGGCGCCCGCCTCGATCGTGACCTCTTCGGAGCCATACCGCTCCACCATGTCCGCGATGACCTCGTCAGGCACCGACAGCAGCGTCACATCGCGGGCATTGGCGATGGCGTTGACTGCGCCTGTGCCCACGAAAGTCGCGTTGGCCCACATATCGGCCTTGCGGTCCTGCATCACTTCGGCTGCACCGGAGGACCCCTCGTATTGGACATTGCCGCCGAACCCTTCGAGCGCCTCGTAATCCAGCCCGACAGCTTTCAACGATTCCTCGGCAAGGATCGCGGGCAGAATACCGGCGCGGTTCGACACGAACGACATCGGCGCTTCCGCTGGTGCGATATCGGCGATGGAGGAAATGCTGTATTTATCCGCGAATTCCTTGCCCATCAGCCAGTGCATCGGCGCCTTGTCATACATCAGCGCGACCGTAGCGATGCCGCCGGTCGGCTCCTTGAACGGGGCGTCGCCCCGCTCCGCGATGATCACCTCGCCCGCATGGACGATGGCCAAATCGCAGGCGCCGGATTTCAGCTGAACGATATTGGCGAACCCGCCGGAGGAGGTCTGATAGGTCACGGTGCTGCCGGGATCGGCCTCGCGCACGGCAGCGTCGAGCCCGACACCCAGCAGGCTCCACAACCCGCCCGGCGACGCGCCGCACAGGGTCAGGTTCGCGGCCTGCGCGGCCACGGGGGTAAACAACGGTGCCGCCGCGGCCAGCGCGGCTATGGTCAATGCACGGATCTGTCTGGTCATGGTTCTGGTTTCCCTGTTGGTCGTTTTTTGGTGGTTTATTATTGTTAGTTTACGAACGAAAAAGCGGTTTGGCAAAACTTCTTTCCCTTGGGTCAGCACTGAAAATGCTGGTCTGCCGGATTTTTCAGCAAGGTGCCAGAGCCCGATCCCGCGCCAAGGCACACCTGCGCCCGTCCGGCCGCGAATCGCCCCGGCGGCGTGCCAGCGCCGGTCAGATCGGCCCCGGCCCGGCCCCTGTCACCGCGAAACCGCATTGTGATGGGCAACTGCCGTAACGCCACTGGAACCCGGCGCGCCCGAACCCTAGACTTGGCGGAATTTCGCTCCATCCTGTGCCCGCCCGCCCCGGAGCCCTTCGGAGCCCCGCCAATCCGGCCTGCACCGCCCTTCTTGTCAATGGACCCTTCGCCCGCATGTCCGCAACCGCCCCTCCCCTGACCCGGTCCGGTCCCCCGCTTGCCGAAACGCGGGCCGAGGATCTGATGGCCTGCACCGAATGCGATGCGCTTTACCGCAATGGCACCCCCGCCAATGGTCAACGGGCCGTCTGCGCCCGCTGCGGTCATGTGCTGGCCGCGCCCCGGCGCAAGGCCGGGATGCAGATCATCATGCTCGCGGTGACAGTGTTGGTGCTGGCGATCGGGGCGGCGTTTTTCCCCTTTCTGCGGATCGAGGCGGCGGGCTTGGGCAATTCCGTGTCGCTGATCGACGCGATCCTCGTCTTTACCGGCGGGCGTCTGGCGATCCTTGCCGTCGCGATGGCGGCCTTTGTCCTTGTGATCCCCGCCGCGCGCATGCTGCTGCTCATCTATGTGATCGGGCCGCTGGTGTTTGACCGCCCGCCCGCGCGACAGGCCCGCCGCGCCTATCGGCTGGCCGAAAAACTGCGCCCGTGGTCCATGGCTGAAATCTTTGCCATCGGCTGCGCCGTCAGTCTCGTAAAGGTCGCGGATTTGGCGCGGGTGGAGTTCGGACCCGCGTTCTGGATGTTCGCCGCGCTGGTGGTTATCGCTTTGATTCAGGAAAGATTCATCTGTAGCTGGTCTGTATGGCATTCACTGAACACGAGCACCGGACGCTGACCGCGCGCCGCGCCGGGCTTCTCGCCTGTCGCCGCTGTGCCCGTGTGTGGCCGGCGGGCACGGATCGGTGTGGGCTGTGCCATACCCGGCTGGTGTCGCGCGATCCCCATAGCCTGCAGAAAGTCTGGGCGTGGTGGGTCGCGGGGCTGCTGTGCTATTTCCCGGCCAATCTCTACCCGATGCTGCGCACACGCACCCTGTTTCAGGTCTCCGAAGACACGATCATCGGCGGCGCAGTCGAACTCGCCCATCATGGCGCCTATGGCATCGCCGCCGTCATCCTGATCGCCTCGGTCCTGATCCCGGTGTCGAAATTTATCGCCATCGCCTATCTCGCCTTTTCCGTCCGGCGCGGACACCGCCTGCCCCCGCATCAGCGGCAGGTGCTCTACGAGGTGGTGGAATATATCGGGCGCTGGTCGATGGTGGACGTCTTCGTCGTTGCGATCCTTGCGTCGCTGGTGCATCTGGGCTCGGTCGCGTCGGTTCAGCCCGGCCCCGCGAGCCTGACCTTCGCCCTCTCGGTGATCTTTACAATGTTATCCGCGCAAAGTTTCGATCCACGGCTGATCTGGGACGGCACCGCGCCCGCCCCCGAGGACGCCGCGCAACCGCCCGGCGCGACCCAGACCGAAACGACGCCCGCCGCATCGACCGCCACACCCGACACGAGCGCCGACACTGATACCGACACCGTGACGAACACGCACACCGACAGTGCCGCCGATACCGCCGCCCCGCCCTACGCCATCGCCCAGCCGGAGCCCCGCTCATGACCGACACGCCGCCAGACCTGCCGATCGCCGAGGGCCACCGCTCGATCTGGTCGCGGATCTCGATCGTCTGGCTGATCCCCGTGATCGCGCTTGCGATCGCGCTTGGCGTCGCGTGGCAGAACTACTCCAACAAGGGCCCGCTCATCGAAATCGTCTTCGACAGCGCCAGCGGCGTGAAGGAGGGCGAAACCGAACTGCGCTACCGCGAGGTGACCGTCGGCATCGTGGAGGAGGTTGGGTTCTCCTCCGAGTTGGATAAGGTAAAGGTCTCCGTGCGGATCGGGCCCGAGATCGCCGATTTTGTCGACCGCGAAGCGCGGTTCTGGGTCGTCCAGCCCGAGGTTTCGGCCCGTGGGGTCACCGGCCTGACGACCGTGCTGTCCGGCGTATATATCGAAGGCGCGTGGGACGACAAACCCGGTGGCCTCGCGGTGGAGCATGAGGGCCTGTCGACCGCGCCGCTGCTGCGCGCCGGTCAGGACGGCCTGACGATCCAGCTGCGCGCCCAACCCGGAAGCTCGCTCTCCCGCGGCACCCCGATCCTGTTCAAGGGCATCGAGGTCGGCCAGATTGGTGAGCCGCAGATCCTCACCGGGGGGGTCGCGACCGCCGCCGAAGCAGTGGTCTACGCGCCGTATTCCAGCCTGATCTCCACCAATACCCGGTTCTGGGACACGACGGGGTTCAGCTTCTCCATTGGGCCGGGTGGGGCGGAGCTGAATTTCTCCTCCCTCGCCTCGCTCATTTCCGGGGGGGTCGCGTTCGACACCGTCGTATCCGGTGGCGAAGCGGTGCCCGAGGGCAGCCAATTCGACCTCTACCCCGACGAAGGCAGCGCGCGGACCTCGATCTTTAACCGTGACGAAGGCCAGACCGTCAATTTCGCCGTGATCTTCGACGATAATGTCAGCGGCCTTGCCTCCGGCGCGGCGGTGGAATTGCGCGGCGTCCAGATCGGCGAGGTCGAGAACGTCAACGGCATCGTCGACCGCGAGCGGTTTGGCGACGACCGCGTGCGTCTGCTGGCCACCCTCTCCCTGCGGCCTGCGCGACTGGGGCTTGAAAGCGACGAACGCGCCGAGGATTTCCTGTCCGATCGGGTCGCCGCGGGCCTTCGCGCCCGGCTTGCCAGCGCGTCGATTCTCACCGGTGGCCTGAAGGTGGAACTCATCCTGACGCCCGAGGCCGAACCCGCCGCGCTCGATATGGAATTTGATCCCTATCCGCTGCTGCCCACGACCGAAAACGACATCTCCGATGTCTCCGCCACCGCCGAAGGCGTGTTCCAGCGGATCAACGAACTCCCGATCGAGGAGCTGATCGGCTCTGCCATTGGGTTCCTCAATTCCGCCACCGCACTGGTTTCGGATGAAAAACTGCGTCAGGTGCCCGCCGATGTATCCAATCTTCTGGGCGATGTGCGCGGCATCGTCGGATCGGAGGAGGTGCAGGCCCTGCCTGCGCAGCTTGCCTCTGTCATGACCGAAATCGAGGGTGTCTCTGCCGATCTGCGCGCCGTGGTTCAGGACCTGAACGAAGCCGAGGCCGTCGATCGCCTGCTCGCCGCCGTCGACAACGCCGCCCAGGCCGCGCAATCCGTCACCGACAGCACCGAAGGCGTGCCTGCGCTGATCGACCGGGTCAACGCCATCGCCACAAATGTCGAAGAGCTGCCCCTCGAACGCCTGGTGACCGAATTGTCCGACCTTGCCGAGACCGCTGACCGCGTTCTTGGCTCCGAGGAGACCGAGGATCTGCTTGTCGCGCTCGAAGGCGCGCTGACCGAGGGCGAGGCCATGCTGGCCGAGATCCGTCAGGGCGGCAGTGTCGAAAACCTTAATGCGGCGCTTGCCTCCGCGGGCGATGCCGCCCGCGCCGTCGAGGTTGCTGCCGGTGATCTGCCCGCCTTGGTCCGCCGCATGGATGTCCTGCTGGGTGACGCCCAGACCACCCTGCGCGGCTTCGACAGCGATTCCGAACTGAACCGCACGGCCCGCGCCGCCGCGCGGGAGGTCGAAAAGGCCGCGCAGGCCATCGAAAGCCTTGCGCGGACCCTTGCGCGCCGCCCGAATTCCATCATTCTGGGGCGCTGAATGAACCCGTTTGCCCCGCGTCCCGGCGCCACGGACCCGACGCCAACTGCCGTGCTGATCGCTGCGTGGGCGCGTTTGGCCAATCAGCGTAGCGCGGCGCGCCATCCGCTTAGCATTAAGCCGTCGCTTATCGCTGGCACCACTCATGGAGCGCGGGACGCCGCGCAACTGTCCCACCGCACCGACCGCCGCCCGGCCCACAGGGACGCGACACAGCAAGGATATGAAATGCAGAATTTTCAACATGCGTTCAGCCACTTCCTCACCTCCTTGCCACTGTTGGTCCGCTCCGCCCGCGCGGCTATCACCAACTTGCCGCGCCCTGAGCGCGCGCCCCGGCGTGGGGCATCGCCGATAGCCGTAACGGCATCGGCTTCCCGCACGCCAAGCTTCGGGCGCGCCCTGCGCCGCGGCGGGCTTGCTGCAACTGCGACGCTTGCCCTTGCCGCATGCGGCGAAGATCCCCTGCGCTACGCCACGCCGCCCGCAGCCACGCAGGCGCGTCAGCCCATCGCTTATTCCCGCGTCGGCATTCGCGAGGTGTCCCTACCCACCTATGCGGCGTTGGAAGAAATCACCGTGGTTCAGCCAGACGGCGCGCTTTCTTCCACGCCCGACAGCCTGTGGGCCGATGACCCCGCGCGCGAAGTGACCCTATCGGTCACCCGGACACTGAGCCAGGCGACAGGCGCCACCGTCGCCGCCGAGCCGTGGCCCTTTCGCGATGTGCCTGACGCAACGGTCGATATCCGCATCGAGCGTATGTTGGCCGAGGCCGATGGCCGCTTCCGCCTCGCCGGGCAATACTATGTCGCGCCGGAGGCTTTCGGTTCGCCCGAACGCTCCCGCCTCTTTGACCTGGCGGTGCCCTATGTCGCCGGAGGTGGCTACAGCGCCATCGCCGCCGCCCGCGCCCAGGCAATCACCGATCTTGCCTTGCTGATCGCACGCGAAGGGCTTCGCTAAGGCACTTACGCTTTAGCAGATCATCCCCGTGGGCCGGTCGGAATGGCGCCAACATTCATCGGCTTAACTCTCGCGTGATCCCGGAGCGGCGGCGCATGGGACGCGCGATCCCACATCTGAACATACGCCTCGGCCCAACGCGCGCCGTCAAATCGCGTCACGTTGCGATAGCCGTTAGTTACCAGGCGCGCCCGTAACGCCGGCTGCCCCAGCACGCGCTTCGCCGCCTTTGCCAGCCCTTCGATGTCGTCGGGCGGGCACAGCAGCGCCCCCTCCCCCGCAACCTCGGGTAAGCTCCCCCGGTCCGAGCATATGACAGGAAGCCCGGCGGCCTGAGCCTCGATCACCGGCAGTCCAAAGCCCTCCGAAAGCGACGGGAAAAGCAACAGGTTAGCCGCGGCATACAGGGCGCTCAGATCCTCTGCCGTTGCCTGCGGGACGACAAAAACCCCTGCGCCGCTGTCCTCCGGCGTTGCCCCCACTAACACAAGGCGGGTTTCGGGACGATCCTTTCGCAGCCGGGCCAAGACCTGCCTTACAGCGCTGCGGTTTTTGTAAAAATTCCGTCCGATATGCAGCAACAATGGCGCGTCTGCCGGAATACCCAGACGCATCCGCATCTGTTCCCCCGCGCCCGCCTGCGCAACCGCCAGCGGCTGCACCTGCGCATTGTGGATCACCTCTACCCGTTCGGGCGCGAGCGGAACGAGCCTCAACAGATCCGTCCGGGTGGCCGCGCTGACACAGATGATCCGGTCACACCGCGGCAGGAGGTGGCGCAGTCGCGCCAGATACCAATTCCGTGCAGCACCCGCCGGGCGCCCCGGCAGCTCCCCCCGCGCGGCGAGATGCGGGATCATGTCGTGGACGGTCACGATCACGCGCCGCGCGGTGAGATACGGCAGATAAATCAGGTTGCCGGGATCGACGATATGAAGCGTGTCGACCGGCCTGATGACACCCCGCGCCCCGAGGACCAAGGGCGCGACCGCGAATCGATCCACATTGTTCGCTAACCGTCGCAACCGATGGTCACGCGGAATCCGCGTCATCGGCGCGCCGATCCACGACGGTGGCACCATATACTCTACGGGCAGTCCAGCGCGGTCCGCGACGTCATGCAACGCGCGTCCATAGCCCAGCATCGACGGTTGGTCGGCTGCCGGTGCATTGCCTAGGATCGTCAGTTCCGTCATGGCGAAGCCTCGAATAATCAGGGTTCGCAACTGTTCTTCCACGGCAGGAGTAAAGAGCAGGTTAAAGTTGCCGCGAATTTGACGGATCGCGGCTTGCACCGGGCGCGGCGGAGCCTCAAATTCAGGCCCGAAGGAGCCAATAATGCCAAAGTTTCCAAGCCCCTGCATCGGTGTCTGCAAGTTCAAGCGCGAGGGTCATTGCATCGGGTGTTCGATGACGAAAACCCAAAAATCGATGGGAAAAAAACTTAAAAAGCCCAAGGAACGCGCCGCTTTCCTGCAATTGGTCATGGCCCAGCAGGAGGTCATGGGGCGCTATACCCATTGGCGGCTGGCGTTTGGACGTCGGTGCGAAAAAAAGGGACTGAAAGTGCCGAAACTTCGCGGCGATTAAGGGCTTTTTTACACTTGGGCTGCCATACCTTCAGGACGGCGCCCTGAAACACAAAACGGCCGAGGTTTCCCCCGGCCGTCCGCTCTAACTGTTACGTCGCGCTTACTGGAGATGGGCGCGCAACATCCATGCGAATTTCTCGTGGACCTGACCGCGTGCGATGCACAGGTCTTCGGTCAGGGTATCGCCATGCTCAGCCGCCAATTCCCCGGCGCCGTGCACAGTGGATGCGAGGGTTTCCTGCGCCTCAAGCATCTTGGCGATCATGGTCTTGGCGTCTGCTTCGCCTTCGAATTCGCTGACCTTGGACCGTGCGATCATCCCGGCAAGCGTGCCTTCGGCGAAAACGGCAAGCGCGCGAATCCGCTCGGCCAGATCATCCTGCGCGGTGAAGTGATCTTCGTAGATCTCCT
The DNA here is from genome assembly GCF_002504165.1 of Pacificitalea manganoxidans. Classification (GTDB taxonomy): domain Bacteria; phylum Pseudomonadota; class Alphaproteobacteria; order Rhodobacterales; family Rhodobacteraceae; genus Pacificitalea; species Pacificitalea manganoxidans. The sequence continues at coordinate 111,403 of NZ_CP021405.1, read as the reverse complement.
GAAACAGCGCGTGCAACGGACCAAAGGACATGCCCGTGACATTCCAATGGAAGTTCTGGGCAAGCATCGTCGTCACGGCGGTTTCGGCAACGGATTGGTTCAGCGCCTCGGCGATGGCTTCGCGGGCGGTGGGAGAGAGGGCAACTGCGGTCTGGGACATGAATGACACCTTTCGATCAAGGACGTTAGCTGGCAACCGGCTGGCTTGTTGCAACAGCATATAAGGCGGATCCGGAGGGGCTCAACCCCTCTTTAGAATAATTCTAAATCCGACGACAGCAGTCGGGAATTACACGCCGTGGTCTGCCGCGGCAGAGCTGAGCCGCGCCAGTTCCGCGGCGAGAAACCCCATATTCCGGCGGTGCATCGGCACAACGCGGGACCGAAGAAGGAAGGAGAAACTATCGGCGTCCTCCCGCTCCGCAGCGGCGGCAAGACGCAGCAACCACGCCTCGTCAAAGGACAGATCGGCGCAGCCCGCGCGGTATAGAACGGGAGTCGAGCCAAGCGCCTGCGGCAGACACCGGGCGATGCCGTCGCTGACCGCACGCAGGGACCGGCTGCGGTCCCGTGACAGCATCGCGCAGGCCTCGAACATATCCGCACGCCCGCCCGAACGGGCCCGCATGGCGGCACTGCGGATTTCGTTCAAACGCGCAGCCGCCCCAGGCGCGAGCGCAATCGACGGACGCGGGGCGTGGCGCTGATCGCGCGGCTGGCCCACTTGGGGCACAAGGTCCATCCGCGGCGCAGGGTGAGCTTGGGCAGGGGTCGGAGACATGGGCGAGACTCGCTTCGGTCGAATTCCCGATCAATATAGTCAGAAAGGAAGGAGGTGAAAGGCCCAACGCGATCACACTATCAGTCGTGACCGATTTCAGCAGGTTCGGCGCATGTCAGCGGGGCATATCCGGCGGCGGTGCCAGCCTGTTTTGGTCATCGATGACGCGCAGGCTGACATCTGTCCCCGTCCCGCGCCAAAGCACCATATTCAGATCATCAGCCCCCGCGCCCCGGGCATAGCTGCGCACGATCATGCCGGAATGCCCGGCCTCCAGCAGCCTGCGGGCGAAGGCTTGGGTCGGGGCCTCGCCCTTGCGCAGCATCGCGTCACGCCAGCCGGGATCGGCCAGATCGGCACCGGTGAGCCCATGTTGTGCCAGCGCGGCGTCATCGCGCGTGTCGAACAGGTTGCTGATACGGGCCTCGATCGCGATGAGCGTCGTCGGTTGCAGATGCCCGATTTGGTTGGCCTCGCGCAGCGCCGTGGGCAGGCTCATCGCGACATAAAGCGCCCCCATCCCGCGCGGATTGAACCGCCCGCCGTGAAGCGCGGCCCCCCGCCCGGATAGCGGCTCGGCCGCGTAAACCGGGTTCAGCGCGCGATAGAGCAGGCCGGTATAGTTCATGCCTCAGGAAAAAACGCCGGCATCGACCGCGTCGATATAGTCCATCACGTCCCCGGCGCGCCCATCCCGAACCAGCTGCATCGCCGTCAGCCCGGAAAATCCCGGCAGCGGTTCGGAGCGATACCACGCATAGGCCATCAGGGCAGAGCCAAACCGCGGCTCGGTCCGGTTAAGGATTTCCGCCATTTCGCGCAGGCGGCGCTGGGTTTTATCCGAACTCAGACGATCCTTGCGCTGCACCGCGTCGCGGCCCAGACCGACCGTCCGCGCCACCTCGGCCGAGGTGGTGCGCAGAGCCGCCGCGATTTTCTGCGGCAGAAATAGACCATCATCGGAATATTGCGTCAGGGCCATCGCGAGGATCTCCGGGTTCAGCGCGACATGCGCCACTTATAGTGACGCAATATAGGGTCAACCGATGCGCGGATCAAGGGCGCGCCGGGTGGGGCGCGCCCCGACAGCGGTCAATGGCCGGAGTGGTCCATGTCATGCCCGCCGTGACCGGCGGTGTCACCGACAGCGGCGCGCTCTTCCACCACGAACTCCACCTCGACGGCCCCGGCCTGCTCGAAAATCAGCGTGGCGGGCACCTGCATGCCCGGCTCAAACGGGGTCTCCAGCCCCATGAACATGATGTGCAGACCGCCCGGCGCCATGTTCACCGTGGCCCCCGCCGGAATGTCGAGCCGGGGCGTCGCGGACATCTGCGCCATGCCGTCGCGATCCTCGGTGCGGTGCACGGCAACCTTCGGGAAATCGGCCTCGACCGCGATCAGCGTGTCGGTCGCGTCGCCCGTATTGGTAATCGCAACATAGCCCGCGCCGGTCCGCGCGGCGCCGATGGAGGCGGCGATATAGGGGTGATCGATATGCAGCGCACCTGCGGTGAATTCATGGGCAGAGGCCCAGACCGGCAGCAGCGTCGCGGCGGCGAGGGTGAGGAATGTGTGTTTCAAGGGTCGTCCTTTCATCTCCGGCCACGCAGATGTGCCCGGTGCCCGCAGCGGCGGGTCAATTCGGTTAAACGTCTGAATTGAAATGTCAGGTGACCGGCGGCGCGCGCGGTCCGGGGCGCAGATAGGCGCGATCCCGCTGCGGCGCCGCCGCGACGGGGATCGTCCTCGCGATGATGCGGCGCGTGCGGGCAAAGCCGTCGGGCGCGGTCTGGCCCAGATCGGCCAGCGCATGCACGGCCCCACAGGGCAGATCATGGGCCACGCGCCGGGGCGTGCCCTCCGCATCGAGCGTGATCACATCCAGCCCATGCCCCGTGCAGATCACCATCTGCACCACACCGGGCACGGCACTGGCCAGCACTGCCGCGCCTTTCGGTGCCAGCAGCCCTGCCATCAGGCACAGGATGATCAAAACGCGGGGGATCAGGCCCACAGGGGAAACTCCGGTCTGCCAGGTGTCGCGGACGCGCGGACCCTAGCAGACCGCTTTGGCGGGGACGAGCGCGCGCAGTGTCGCGCCCCGTCCGCTCATTTCGTCAAGATCAGCTTCTGCGCGCGGGTGATCCGCAAAGTATAGACCTGATCGTTCAGCGTCAGATGCATGACCCGGTTGCCCTCCATCAGATCGGCCACATCGACACGGGCCAGATCGGGCTCGGGCGGGGCGCTGCTGCGCGGGGCGGGGTAGGCGGCGACAGGCTGGTTTGGGGACAGATAGCTCATGCCCGGATCTCCGTGCTGGGGGTATGGGATGGCGGGGTCGGCAGGCGGGCGCCTCCGGCCTCGATGTAGTCGAACAGCGCTTCGAGCAGGCCGGTCTGCGCGCCGAAACGCGGCAGCCCCCGGTCATGCGCAAGGTCGCTCAGCCGCAGCGAGGCCAAGGCGGAATCGGTCCGCGCGGAGCGGGTCGGTGCCGGCGGCGTTGGCGCGCGGACCAGCCCAAGGGTCAGAAAAGGCGTCGTTTTGGACATCTAGGGTATCCCCCGTGCAAGTGTCGCGATGCTGGCTCTTACGGCTGCTGATTCAATCCTGACTATTTTGATTGGTTATTGCAACAGCTTTCTCAGCACCCCCCGCCCCCGCGCCCGTTCACCGCCTGCCCTGCGGTGCCCGGTTTGGGCGGAACCCCGCCGGTTGCGCGGCCCTCGGGCGGTCTGGCCGCAGCGATGGCGCGCTCTGGCGTGTGCGCCGCTTGCAGCCTATGGAGAACCCCGCCACGCTACCCCGGCACACCGCCACCGTTTCAGCCCGGAGCCCTTGATGTTCTCGCTACCCGCTTCCCTGCCGCCGCTGCCCCCGGTGCCCGATGCTCTCTTGCCGATGCTCGAATTTTTGCAACAAGGCGGGCCGGTGATCTGGGCGCTTGCGGCGCTGTCGGTGCTGACCGTGGCGCTGATCCTGTGGAAGTGGCTGGACCTGCTGTTTCTGGGTGCATGGACGGGCCATCGCCGGGCGCGCCGCGCGGTCGATCTGTGGCAGGCCGGCAAACCGGCTGAGGCCCTGACCCGGCTGGGCCGTCGGGGCGGCCTGCGCGCCCGCGTGGCCCGCGCCGCGATGACCGCGATCCGCGATCCGCAGATGTCCGAGCCTGCCGCCCGCGAGGAGACCGAGCGCACCGCCCGCGCCGCCCTGCGCGATGCCGCAGGCGGGTTGCGCGCGCTGGACCTGATCGCCACCATCGCGCCGCTGCTGGGCCTGCTGGGCACGGTGCTGGGCATGATCGCGGCGTTCCAGACCCTTCAGGACGCGGGCAGCGATCCCGATCCCGCCGCGCTGGCCGGGGGGATCTGGGAGGCGCTCTTGACCACCGCGGGCGGCATGGCCGTGGCGATCCCGGCCTCCGTCGCGGGAACGTGGTTCGAGTCGGTCGTCGACCGCCTGCGCCACCAATCCGAAGACATCGCCACCCGCATCTTTATCCGCCAGCCGCCGCTGATCCTGTCGGCCCAGCATGCGGTCAGCCCCGCCGCGCCGCGCACTACGCCTGCCGCCGATCCGGCCGATCCGACGCCGCTGGCCGACCGCAGCGATGCCGCCCAGCCGGTGCGCCCCAGCCGCCCCGCGCAACTCGCCCCGCGCCCGACGGAATAGCCGATGTCCACCGCGTTCAGCTTTGCCCCCACGCGCCGCCGCCGCCGCATCAGCCTGACGCCGATGATCGACGTGGTGTTTCTGCTGCTGATCTTCTTCATGCTGGTGTCGCGGTTCGGGGTCGAACGCGCGCTGCCCATCGTGCTGCCCGGCCCCGCGCCTGCGACCACGGCCTATGACGGCCCGCCGCGTCTGGTGGCCATCGGGGCGGATACGCTGCGGCTGAACGGCGCGCCGACCTCGCTTGCCACCCTGCCGGACGCGCTGCGCGCGCTGATGCAGGCCCCCGACGACCTGATCGTTCTGCGCGCAGAGGACGGCGCCAATCTGCAAATGCTGGTGACGGTGATGGAGGCGCTCAGCCGCGCGGGCCTGTCGCGGCTGGTGGTGGTGGAATAGCGATGCGCCGGTTTCGATTCACCCCCGACGCGGCCCGCGCCCCCACCCGTGAAAGCACGGTGCCGATGATTAACATCGTGTTCCTGCTGCTGATCTTCTTTCTCATCACCGCACAGATCGCGCCGCCCGCGCCCTTTGCCGTGACCCCGCCTGCCGCCAACAGCGCCGCTGCGGAAAATTCCGACGGGCCGCTGATCCTGCATCTCGATGCTGCGGGCACGCCCGGCTTTGTCAGCCCCGAAGGCCCCGCCAATGGGGATGCCGCGCTCGCCGCGCTGGCCGCTGCGCGCGCCGCCTGCCCCGACTGCACCCTGACGCTGCGCGCCGACCGCGCCGCCCCGGCCCGGACGCTGGCGGCGCTGCTGCCGCGCCTGACTGCCATGGGGTTTGCGCAGGTGGATCTGGCCACGCGGGCCGCCACGCCGTGAGGGCGGCGGGGTTCGGTCTGTGCCTGCTGCTTGCGGTCGGGCTGCATGTGGCGGTGGCGCTGCGGTTCGATCCCGTGACGGGGGGCAGCGCGGCGGCGGGCGATGAGGGGCGCGCGCTGGTGTCGCTTGCCGCCGCGCCGGAACAGATCGCCGCCCTTGTCCACCGCTGGGACACGCCGCCCGATCCCGTGCCAGCTGCGCCAACAGCACCGGCTCAGCCCGACGCGACCCTTCCTGACACCGCCCCCCCAGAGGCCGCAACATCCGACACCGCGCCCGCCGCACCAGCTCTGCCGTTATTGGCCCAACCGATGGCAGAGGCCCCTGCCCTGCCCGACCGCGCCATGGCACAGACCGCCGCGCCCCGCGATGCGCCGCGCCGGTCGCCGCGCCCGCCCGCGCGGCCTGATCCCGTATCGCAGCCACAATCGCAGCCCACATCGCAGCCCCGCCGCACGCCCCCGGACCAGCCGGCCTCACAGTCCAGCCAACCCGCGCAACCGGCGCAACGCGCGTCCGGCAGCGGCGGCGGCGCGGCGGCGGGCGCGCGGCAACAGGACCGCGCCGCGACGCTCAGCCCCGCGCAACAGCAAAGCCTGCAGGCCCGCTGGGGCGCGCGCATCCGGCAACAGATCGAACGCCGCAAACGCTATCCCCGCGCCGCGCGGGGGGCGACGGGGCGGGCTGTGGTCATGGTGACGGTGGCGCGCGACGGCGGTCTGCGCGGCGTCAGTCTGGCCGCCAGCGCCGGGCATCCCGCGCTCGATCAGGCGGCGGTGCAATCGGTGCGCGCCGCCGGGCGCTTTCCCGCCGCGCCGCAGGGGCTTGGCGCGCCCAGCTACAGCTTCCGCCTGCCCATTGGGTTTGACCGCTGATGCCCCGCCGCGCTGTTGACGCTAACGGCAGCCCGTCCTATCCGCGCAGATATCGCCGCCTCAGCCCCGCCGGGAGCCGCCCATGACTGTCCAAGCTGAATTCCTGACCACCCTCGGGCGGCTGACCCGCGGAATCCGCAAACGCTTTGACGCGCGGGCGAAATCCGAGGAACTGACCTATTCCCGCGCGCAAGCGCTGCTCAACGTCGCGCAGCAGGAAGGCCGGACCCAGACCCAGATCGCCGAGGAACTGGCCATCGAAACGCCAACGCTCAACCGGACCCTCGATGCGCTGGAGAAAGCCGACCTGATCGAACGGCGCACCGCCGCGCAGGACCGGCGGCTGCGCCATGTGTTCCTGACCGCCTATGCCCGCCGCCGCGCCGATAAGATCCTGTCATTTACCGAAGACCTGCGCGACGAACTGTTCCGCGACATCCCGCAGGCAGAGCTGGAGCAGGCACTGGCGGTGCTGGCGCGGGTGCTCGACAATCTCGACCAGATGGAGGAGGAGCCAGATCCCCTCCGCCGCCGCGCCCGCGACGAAGGCTAGCGCTCAGCCGCTCGGCAATTCATGGCGCGACGGGCGCAGCCGCAGCAGCCACACGAACACCAGCGTCAGCGCCAGAAACGCCGCACTGCCCGGACTGGTGAGGAAAATCATCGGATCGCCCTTCGACACGATCAGCGACCGACGCAGGAATTCTTCCAGATAGGGGCCCAGGATCACCCCCATCAGCATCGGCACGATCGGGTAGCCGAAGCGCCGCAGCGCAAAGGCAAACGCCCCAATCGCCAGCGCCATCCACATCTGAAACGCGGAAAACGACGACGCGAACACCCCCACCATCGAAATCATCGCGATGAACGCATAGAGCACCCCGCGATTGATCCGCGACAGCCGGATATAGAGCGGCCCGAACAGCAGCACTGACAAAAACACAAAGACCGAGGCGACGAACAGCGCCGCGAACATCGGCGCGATGACATCGACATTCTCGGTCAGCAGCGCCGGTCCCGGCACCAGCCCGTGAATGAGCAGCACGCCAAAAATGATCGCGGTGACCGCATCCCCTGGAATTCCCATCGTCAGCAGCGGAATGATCGCGCCGCCGCACATGGCGTTGTTGGCGGCCTCGGACGCGGCCAGCCCCTCGTGACTGCCCTGCCCGAATTTTTCGGGATGGCGGGAACTGCGCTTGGCCTCCGCATAGGCGATGAACGACGCCATCGACGCGCCGCCGCCCGGCAGCATCCCGATCAGCACGCCGATGACGGAGCTTTTGACATAGGTGACGGGGCCGATCTCGCGCAGGGTCGCCCGGCTGGGCACGAAATCGCGCCGCTTCAGCTTGGGCATCCCGGCAGCCTCGGCCTGCGTCAGCCGCGCGGGCGTCGCCGCCTGCACCAGCAATTCGCAGACCGCAAACAGCCCGATCACCGCAGGCAGCAGCCCGATCCCTTCGACAAGGTGGTAACTGTCGAAATCGAACCGCCCCTGCGGCAGCATCGGGTCGATCCCGACGGTTGAAATCATCAACCCCAGCGCCATCGCCATGCCCGCTTTCCACAGCGAACCGCGCGCCACGATGGTCACGGTGATGACCGCCAGCAGCACCAGCGAAAACTTGTCCGGCGTGCGAAACAGCAGCGCCAATTCGCTGATCGGCTGCGCCAGCAGCATCAGCACCAGCGCCCCGATCATCCCGCCGATAGACGACGCAAACGCATCGAGCCCCAGCGCCTGCGCGCCGTGGCCCTGCTTCATCAACGCATGTCCATCAAGGCTGGTGATCGCGCCCGATGGCGCGCCGGGAATGTTGACCGTGATCCCGGTGATCGAGCCGGCATAGATGCCCGACATGTAGATGCCCATCACCATGACCAGCGCGTTCACCACTTCCATGCCGAAGGTGAAGGGCAGCAGCAGCGCGATGGCCAGTGTCGCGGTCAGCCCCGGAATGGCGCCGAACAGCAGGCCCAGCATGAACCCCCCGACAAGGTAGAGAAACGTCTGCGGCACCAGCAGCGCGGCAAAGCCCTGCGCAAGATCGAAGAACATCTCAGAAGCTCCAGCCGGGCAGGAACAGATCGAACAGCCGCACGAAAAACAGCCAGCCGAACACGGTGATCGCGGCGGCGGTCAGCGCCGAATAGATCAGCGCCCGCCCCCAGCGGCCCAGTTCCTCGTAGTTGAAATATAGCGCGATCGCAAAGGTATAGACCCCCGCCGACACCGCGTAGCCCGCATAGGGAAACGCCGCGACGAACACGACCGTCAGTGCCACGACGACAAGCGGCCCGACCAATCCGATCCGCCGGACATGGGGTGAACCCGCGTCCAATTCGGTGACCACCTCATCGGGCGCGCGGCGCATTTCCATGAACAGGATGCGCAGCGCGGCGATATAGACAAAGCCGCACAGGATCACCGGCAAAAACGCCGCGCCCGGCTCTCCGCCCCGGCCAAAGGGCATCCCCAGTTCCGGGATCTGGCTGGCATAGACGGTGTTCAGAACCAGCAGCACCAGCGCAAATATCGCGTGGCTGTTGAAGGGTTTCGTATGCGGCACTTGGAGGTTTCCTGCGGGAGGGACAGGTGCGGCCCGCCCTGCCCCGCGCCGGCCTGCCAGATGCGGCAAGCGGACGGGGCTGCGGGCGGGCCGCGCTTTTACACGGGGCGACGCAAGGCGCTTACTTCTCGAGGATGCCCTGTTCGACCAGCGCGTCGATCAGCGCAAACGCTTTCTCCTGCTGCGCTTCGACATAGGCGGCGGTATCGGCACCGTTCATCCACACCGCACCCATTGCGGTTTCCTCGGCCTTTTGCTGGAATTCGGGCATGTCGAACACTTTGGCAAAGCCCTCTTCCAGCGCTGCCGCTTGCGCGTCGTCGATCCCGGCGGGCGCCGCGATCAGGCGGAAGCTGCCCCACACCACGTCATAGCCCGCCTCTTTGAAGGTCGGCACGTCAGGCAGGAATTCGCTGCGCTCGTCGGCCATCACGGCCAGCACTTTCGCCTGACCGGATTCCACCGCCGGATAGGCCGCCGAGGCCGACAGAGACGCGGCATCGGTTTCCCCCGACAACAGCGCCTCGCGCTGCGGGCCGGAGCCGTCGGGATAGGGCACATGCTGCACCTCGATCCCCGCCGCATCCGCGAAATCCAGCGCGGGCAGATGCCACACGCCGCCCGACCCCACGTTGGAGATCGACAGCTCGCCCGGCGTTTCCTTGGCGGCGGCGACGAAATCTTCCAGCGTGTCATAGGGCGAATCCGCCGCCACGGCGAGCACGGTCGGGTGCACGGTCACCGACCCCAGATAGCGCAGTTCATCGGTCGAATAGCCCGGCACCAGTTCGTAATAGGGCACCGTAATCACGCTGTCCCATGTGAGCGAGCCGATGGTGTAGCCATCGGGCCGCGCCTTCATCAGCCGCAGCGTGCCAACGCCGCTCTGCGCGCCGGTGATGTTTTGGGTGTTGATACCGACGCCCAACGGCGTTTCGGCAAAATTCATGAAGGTCCGCATCACGGTGTCGGTGCCGCCCCCGGCGCTCCACGGCATGATATGGGTCAGATCCTTCTCGGGATAGTCCTGCGCGTGCGCCGCGCCGCCGATCAGCGGCAGCGCCAGCGCCAGACCCGCCAGCGCGGTCTTCGTCTTGGTCAGCATTGTCATGGTGAACACCTTTCTCTTCCCCCTATGCGGGGCCCTGTTGATCCGGGCGCATCTTGCGCACGCCCGGCCTTGGTGGTCGCGCCCTACCCCATCCAGCGGCGGACGGGCGCCTGCGCCTCTTCGAGAGGCTGACAGATCACATCGATCAAGGTCGGGCCGTCATAGGCGACCGCCTCCTTCATGACCGCTTCCAACTGCGCCGGGTCTTCGACCCGCCACGATTTCACACCGTAGGCCGCGGCAACAGCGGCCTGATCGGTGCGATTGAATTCGACATTATAATAGCGGGCACCGCAATCGTCATGTTGACTGGCCTTGATCCAACCAAAATTCGAATTCGAGAACACGATATAGGTGATCGGCGCCCGCGCCCGCGTCACCGTCTCCAATTCACCGCAGGTAAACCCGAACGACCCATCGCCCATCAGCGCCACGACCTTGCTGTCGGGCCGCCCGAACCACGCACCCAAAGCAGCAGATAGCGAATACCCCAACGCGCCATGCGCCCGGTTGGTGATGAATTGCCGCCCCGCGCGCGGCAGCGTGTAATAGGCCGAGAAATACGGGCAGGACGTGCCCGGATCGGACACCACCGTCGCATCGTCGGGCAGCACCCGCTGCAACGTGGCGATCACCCGTTCGGGCCGGATCGGCGCGCTGTCCGATTGCGCCAGCGCGTCGAATTTCTCGAACTTGCGCCGCCGGATATCGGCCACATGCGCCGCCCCGCCGAATTTCTGTTCGGTGCCATCGCGGCGGTCCAATTCGGCGTTCAGCGCCTCCAGCGACAGGCGCAGGTCGCCCGGAACGCCGACCTCGGTCTGCAACACCGCGCCGATCACCATCGGGTCCACATCGAAATGCACGATCCGCGTGCCCGGCTTCGGCGCTTCCCAGCGCGACGTCGTCGTCGACCCCGCGCGGCACCCCATGAAGATCACCAGATCCGCGCCGGCCATCGCCTCCCATGTCTCATCCGTGCCCCCGTTGGAGCCGACGACACCCACGCAATTGGGATGCGTCTCGGCAAGGCTCCCCTGCCCCGAAATCGACGTCGCCACAGGAATATCCAGCCGTGATGCCAGCCGGTCCAGCGCATCCATCGCCCCCGAAATGACGACCCCGCCGCCGCAGACGATCAGCGGCGATTTTGCTGACAGGATCGCTTCGGCCGCCGCTTCGATCGCATCAGGCGCGGGGCCGGTGCGATAGGCCGGGTAGCTCGCCAGCTGCGGATCGGCCCAGATGTCATCGGCGGGCACCGCGTCATACTGAATGTCATAGGGCAGCCCCAGATGCGCGGCGCCAGACCGGCCCGTGGTCATCGCGCGGAATGCCTTGCGCACCATGCGCGGGATGTGATCGGCGCGCTTGATGACCGTGTTCCATTTGGTCAGCGGACGCATCAGCGCCTCCTGATCCACCTCGGTCAGCGGATAGCGCCCGTAGGAGCCGACCGACACATCCGTGGTGATCCCCAGCACGGCGTAGGAGCTTTCGCTCGCCTCGATCAGCCCCGGCAGAATATAGGTTGCGCCACCGCCCGACGGCCCCTCGCACACGCCCACGCGGCCCGTCACCCGGCTATAGGCATCGGCCATATACGCGGCGGAGCGTTCGTCGCGGGTCAGCGTATGGGTGATGCCATGGTCGAGCTTCAGCATCGCGTCGTAAAACGGCAGCGTCGTGTCGCCGCAAAGCCCAAAGATATGTTTGACCCCGTGCGCCTGCAGGCTGCGCACCATCGCCTCGGCCCCGTTGAGAGAGTTGGTCACCGCTGGTCCTTTCGCGTCTCGGCCCGGCGGTGCGCGTCGCGGCGCCCGTTCAACGGACCTTGGCATTCTGATCTGTATACAGACCATTATACAGATACGGACACAAATCAATTGCCTTTCCCGGCACAGCGGGTATTTTCAAAAGCGGATCAGCCAAAGCCGCGCAACTGTCTGGAAAACAATGACAAAGCAGCCCGCCAGAAAATCCGGCACTGCCCGCGCGCAGGCCACAGGCCTCGCGCGGCAGGCGCGTGACGCCAGCCCCCCTGCCCCGGAATCAGCAAAAACCGCAGCCGCGCCACGCCGACGCGCGGCCCCGTCGGAGGGCGAAAGCGGAACGGTCGATCGCGTCTATCGGCGGGTCAAGGAGATGGCGGCAAGCTATGAGTTCAAGCCGGACGAACGCCTGAACGAAAGCGCCCTGTCGGTGCAGCTCGACACCTCTCGCACCCCGCTGAGGGAGGCGCTGAACAGGCTGTCCGCCGAGGGGTTTTTGACATTTCGCCCCGGTCAGGGCTTCTTCTGCCGGTCGCTCAACCCGACCGAAATCATGGATCTCTACGAGGCCCGTGCCGCCATCGAAAGCGAAAGCGCCCGCCTCGCTGCCCGCCGCGCCACACCCGCGCAGGTGGACGATTTGCAAGCGTTCCTCGAAAGCTCGGCGCACAGCTACAGCCCCGGTGCCTCGCCGGTGGAACTGGTCCGGCTTGACGAGGCCTTCCACACCCGGCTTGCCGCGCTCGCGCAGAATGCGGAACTGTCCCGCCTGCTGGAAAACGTCAATGGACGCATTCAGTATGTCCGGCTGATCGATCTACAATCGCTCAGCGAACGGGACGGCCCGCAGGCCATCACCACCGAGCCGCATCTTCAGATCCTAGACGCCGTGCGCGCAGGCGATGAGGAACGCGCCGCCGCCCAGATGCGCACCCATATCTCCCGCCGGTTGGAGGAGGTCACACAGAACGTCCGTATGGCGTTTTCCCGCATATACGCGCCCTGACGGCCTCCTCCCACGCCGGGTATAGCGCGGGAGGAGTTAACGAAGCGTTGCGCGGCTCAGAGCGTCGCCAGAAATCCGTCGATCCCGGCCTGTGCCACATCCTGATCCTGCGCGGGCGTGCCGGAGCTGACCCCGATGCCGCCCACGACCGCGCCGTCGACGATCACCGGCAGGCCACCGCCCACCACCATCAACCGACCCCCAATCGCGGAGGCGATGCCATAGGCCGGCGCGCCGGGCTGGCTGGCGCTGCCATAGTCATGCGTCGCCTTCTTTGCCGCCGACGCGGTAAAGCTTTTATCGATGGCGATGGTGCTCGACGTGACCTTGCCGCCCTCCATCCGCTCGAACGCGATCAGGTTGCCGCCCTCGTCAGTGATCGCGATGCACATGGGCACGCCGATCTCATCCGCCCGCGCGCGGGCATGAGCCAGCAACACGCGCGCGTCGTCCAGATCCAACCGTTTGATAGTAATCATGTTTTTCTCCTGAATTCTGGGTCAACCGCCCTTCGCGGCCCGGCGCGCGGCATGCAGCAGCGGCTCGGTATAGCCCGAAGGCTGCGCCGCCCCGGCAAAGATCAGATCCCGCGCGGCATTGAACGCCACCCCATCGAAACCGGGCGCCATCGGGGTATAGTTCGGATCGTCGGCATTTTGCGCATCGACCTTCGGCGCCATCCGCCGCAGTGCCGCGTCGACCTCATCGGCGGTGCAGATGCCATGCAGCAGCCAGTTGGCCAGATATTGCGAGGAAATGCGCAGCGTAGCGCGGTCTTCCATCAGGGCGATGTCATTGATATCGGGCACTTTCGAGCAGCCAACCCCCTGATCGACCCAGCGCACCACATAGCCCAGGATCGACTGGCAGGCATTGTCCAATTCGTGCTGAACCTCGGCATCCGACAGGTTGCGACCTTCCAGTAGCGGCAAGGTCAGCAAGGCGCTGCGCGAGGCCGCCTCGCGCGATTTCAGCGCGTCCTGAACCTCGAAGACATTTACCTGATGGTAATGGGTGGCGTGCAAGGTTGCTGCGGTGGGCGACGGCACCCATGCGGTGTTGGCGCCGGCTTTCGGATGGCCGATCTTGGCCTCCAGCATGTCGGCCATCCGGTCCGGCTTCGCCCACATGCCCTTGCCGATCTGGCCGTGCCCCTGCAGCCCGGCGGCCAGCCCGGCATCCACATTGCCCGCCTCATAGGCGGACAGCCACGCCGCGCCCTGCATCTCGCCCTTCGGGATCACGGGCCCGGCCTGCATGGAGGTATGAATTTCGTCGCCGGTCCGGTCGAGGAACCCGGTATTGATAAACACGCAGCGGTTTTTCACCGCCGCAATACAGGCCAGCAGATTGGCCGAGGTGCGCCGCTCTTCGTCCATCACGCCCAGCTTGACGGTATATTCCGGCAGGCCCAGCATCTGTTCGACCCGACCATAAAGCGTATCGGCAAAGGCAACCTCCTCCGGCCCGTGCATCTTGGGCTTGACCACATAGACCGATCCGGCGCGGGAATTGCGGTTCTCGGCCCGCTTCAGGTCATGCATGGCGGCGGCCACGGTCATGGCCGCGTCCAGCATGCCCTCCGGCGTTTCCTGCCCGTCCAGCAGCACCGCGTCGGTGGTCATCAGATGGCCCACATTGCGGACCAGCAGAACGGCGCGCCCCGGATGGGTCACCTCCTGCCCCGATGCGTCCGTATAGGTCACGTCAGGGTTCAGACGGCGGGTAATAACCTCCCCGCCCTTTTCAAAGCGCTCTTCCAGATCGCCGCGCATCAGGCCAAGCCAATTGGCGTAAACGACGCATTTGTCTTCGGCATCCACCGCCGCGACGCTGTCTTCGCAATCCTGAATCGCGGTCAGCGCGCTTTCCAGACGCAGATCCGCAATCCCTGCCGGATCGGATGCGCCGATCTCGCTGTCGCGGTCGATGACGATCTCTATCAGCAGACCGTTCACGCGCAGATAGATGCGCCCTGCCCCGCCATGCCCGACGAACTGCGCGGGATCGGCCAGCGCGGTGTCGCCCGCGCCCGTTGTCACCTGCAACCCGGCCTCGGTCACCTGCAACGCGGTGACATCCGCCCAACGGCCCGCCGCCAAGGGCGCGACCTGATCCAGATGCGCGCGACCCCACGCGATCACCTCGGCCCCGCGCGCGGCGTCATAGCCCCGGCCCTGCGGCACCCCTGCAATCGCATCGGTGCCGTACAGCGCATCATAGAGCGACCCCCAGCGCGCATTCGCGGCGTTCAGCGCGAACCGCGCGTTCATCACCGGCACGACAAGCTGCGGCCCCGCGATGCTGGCGATCTCCGGATCGACATTTTGGGTCTCGACGGCGAAAGGCGCGGGCTCCGGCTGGAGATAGCTGATCTGTTCCAGAAACGCGCGGTAGCCTTCGGCATCATGGGGCTGCCCCCGCCGCGCGACGTGCCATTCGTCGATCTGCCGCTGGAGCCGCTCGCGGGTTTCCAGCAGCGCGGCGTTCTGCGGCATCAGATCGCGCAGCAGCGCGGCATAGCCCGCCCAGAATTCATCCGGGGTGACACCGGTCAACAGGCCGCCTTCGACCAATTCGGCCAGCGGGGTTGCGACGGACAGACCGTGACGGTCGACATAACGGGTCATGAGACACCTCTTGTTCATTGCTGCGCCGGGGATAGCAGCCGCGATGCGGACTTGTGAGGGATGGAAAAATGTTTTCCACTGTGTGGAAAGCCTGTCCGGAGCCCCCATGACCAGCCCCAAACCCGACGGCGTGCAATCCGTCGCGCGCGCCCTGACCCTGTTGCAGTTGCTGGCCCGCTCGGATGACGGTCACCGGGTCAGCGATCTGGCGCGCGAGGCCGGGCTGGCCGTGTCCACCACCCACCGGCTGCTGACGACATTGGAACATCACGGCTTTGCCCAGTTCGCCCCCGAAGACGCCCTGTGGCATGTCGGGCGCGAGGCGTTCGCCACAGGCGCGGCCTTTGCGCGGCGGCGGAATTTCGTCGCACCCGCGCTGCCATTCCTGCGCCGCCTGCGCGATGACACCCGCGAAACCGCCAATCTCGGCATTCTCGATCACGATCAGCTGGTCACCATATCGCAGGTCGAAAGCCGCGAGATCATGCGGGCGATCTCGCCCCCGGGCGGGCAGGTGCCGGTGTTCTGTTCCGGCATGGGCAAGGCCATTTTGGCAAGTTGGGACGACGCCGCGATTGCCGCCTTTGCCAACCGCAACGGATTTCATCCACTGACCCGGCATTCCCACCGCACGCTCGACACGGCGTTGGAGGATATCGCCCGCATCCGCACCCGTGGCTTTGCGATCGATGACGAAGAACACGTCACCGGCCTGCGCTGTGTCGCCGCTGTCGTCTGGTCGCCGCAGGGCGAAGCCGCCTGCGCGATTTCCGTCTCCGGGCTTGCCGCGCGCCTTGGGTCGGAGCGGATCGACACGATCGGGGCCCAGGTCCGGCGCGCCGCCGACGATCTGACCGCGCGGCTTGGCGGCTACGCGCCGGGCTGAACCGTAACAAGCTGCCGCTCGGACAGCACCGCCTCCCCACACCAGCGATAGGCACAGGGCTGGTCGGGGTAGTCCAGACATGCCGCGTTCGGCGCCTCGATCCGCGGCGCATCTTGCATTTTGTAATGCCCGATCAGAACCGGCGGCGCATCCGCAGGGTATAGCGTGATCTCTGGCGCGTGGGGCAGGGGGCCGATTGGCAACTGCGCCGGATCAGGCACGGACAGCGCGGCCTCGGCCCAAGTCTTCGCCGCAGACCGCCACCACGCGATGCGCACCCGGTCCCGGCGATGGCCATGCGCATCGACGAAACCGTGCCCGGCGGGCAGTGCGATCTCCGGCCCGGTCAGAAGCGTATCGACCGCGCGGGCAAAGGGCGTCGTCTTCGCCGCGACCTCGGCCAGATCCTCCGCGCGCAGCCGCGCATCGGGACGCCGCGCGGCAATCACGTCAATCGCGGGCTGGTTCCAGCAGGCATGGACCAGCCGCAATCCGCCCAGATCCAGCCAAAGCGGCAGGCTCAGGAACCAGTCGGTCCACTCCAGCGCGGCGGGCGTCGCGGTGCCGAACGCCTCGACAAAGCTGCGATGCTGCGCGGCGTTCTTTCCGCCGCGCGTGCGCAAGGGCACCCCATCCACGCCCAGCCGGTGATAGAGAATGGCGTTAAGCTCATGGTTACCCATCACCGCCACACCACCGCGCGCCACCAGATCACGCACACGGGTCAGGACCGCCGCATCATCGGGGCAGGGGGTCGATGCGCCGGCGTCTATGAAATCCCCAAGGAAGGCCAGCGGCCCCGGTTCGAGCATCCGCAATGTCGCCTCCAGCCGCGCGGGATCGGCATGCAGATCGGGAATGACGGTCCAAGTTTGGGTCATAGACTACTTTCACCAGCAGGGCAGGGGGCAGTTGACAGCTGTCAACTCTACAAAAAAACGTTATTTTTCAATGTATTAGACGGACGCGCGCCACAGTCTGAACCGTTTCTGCCCGGTCACTTCGCGGGCAAGCCCACGCGCCTCGAACAAGGCAAGGTTACGCTCGGCCGCATCGCGGGAGCAGCCAACGCTTTGCTGCGCGGCTTCCGCCGACAGCACCGGCGCGGAGGCCAGCGCCGCGATCAGGCGCGGCGGGGTGCGGCCCGACAGATCCTCGGTCGCCGCGCGCGCGCGGTCCTCCCATGCCGATAGCGCGTCCAGCGCCATGAGCGCCGACAGACATCCGCGCCGCACGCCGCCCAGCCATGTTTGCAACAGATCGCTGGCGGTTGCAGCGGGCATATGGGCATCGCCGCCCGCCCGCGCAATCGGCACAAAGGCCAAGCCCCCGCGCAGATCCTCCGCTGCGATCAGCCCGGCGATGGTGCCGGATTCCAGCGCGTCGCCGGGGGCCGACAGACCCAGACCCTGCCACAGATGATGCGCGAACCCGGCACGGGTCAGCGGGTGCGCCCGCTTCATCCGCGACAGCGCGTGATCCCATCGGTGGGCGAGGGCAGCGAAACCTTCGCCCTCGGGCCGCTGTGCCAGATCGCCAAGCGCGCCCTCGGCCTGAAGCTGACGATTGAGGAACTCCGACAGCCCACCAGACCGGGGCGTACGCCCGGATCGCAACCGCCGCACCGCCCATGTCGCACCGCGCAGGACGCGTGCGTCATCCTCCGCCAGTCCCGCATGAAGCATCTCTGCCAGAGCCAGCCGCCCCGGCGTCAGGTTCGCCCCCGACAGCGTGGCAAGCGCTTCGGCCTCCTCCAGCGCAAGCCGGTGGATCAGGCCGGGATCGCGCCCGCGCAAACGTTCGTCTAGCCGCGCCACCTCGGCCGCCGCATCGACCAGGGCACGGCCAAGGCCAGCCTCGGCATCGCGCCATGCCTTGGGCGAGGGCAGGGCGGTCGCCGTGGCACGCGGGCCGGGCATCCGCCAGACGGGATCGGGAATAGGGCTGCTCATAGGATCGTTCTACCGGCCACGGGGGCACGGCGCCAGCCTGCGGATGCCGCCCGGATCAACACCATGATTTCATGCGATTTTCCGTAGAGTTGACAGCTGTCAACCGCCGCGCACCCGGATCGCGGATTGGGAAAGGGCAGGGCAGGGGGCTCATGCCGCGCGCCCTTCGACATTCATCAACGCCATGATCATCGGTCCGGGGGAGAACGCGCCCACGGCAGCCTTGTCGGTCAGCGCCCGCAGATAACCACCGGGGCTGCGAATATCGTCGGCGCGTTGCAGGATCGCGGCAAGGGTGATCGCGGCGACCTCCGGCCCCATCGCATCGCGCGCCAACTGCCATGCATCGGGACTGATCCCCAACATAGGCCGGACAAAATCGGCGGCCTCGACCAGATCATACCAGCTTCGGATGCCTTGCGGCACATAGTCGAGCAGATCGGGACAGGCCTTGGTCACCAGAAACAGCGGCAGCTTGGGCGGCGCGCCCGTAACTGCACCTGTGCCCTGCATCTCGCCTGTGCTGTCCACCGGACGGGGCGCATCGGCCCCCGCCGCCTCTTCCTGTTCTAAGGAAGGTTCAAGATCATATAGGTTTCTGTTTGAATATTGTATGTGCCGCTCATTTGCGCCGTCATTGCCGCTCATTTCTTCTGTCTGATCGGCACAGTCGGTGGTCGCTGGCTCCAGCAATGCGGTCACGTCGCGCAGCAGCGCCGCCGTATCGCGCACCATATCCCGAAGCGCGTCGGCATCGAGCTTCCGCCGCAGGGCCCGTTGCGACAGCCGCACACGGTCCTCCAGCGCATCCCAGTTCGCAGCCACCGTCTCGCGCCCGAAGGGGATCAGCTTGGCCGCGTCGCGCAGCTGAAGCACGCAGGTCTCGCGCAGGCGTTTGAGACGCAGAGCGGCTGCTTTGGCCTCCCGCGCCGCATTGGCGATTTCCCCCGCGCGCAGCAGAAGCGGACGCAGATCGAAGCCGAACGCCCGCGTCACCGCCCCGCCCGCGTCCCGCGCGGCGTAGCGTTTGCCGTTGGGGCTGTCGTGGCGCAGGATCAGCCGGGCACGGACCAGCGCGCCCAGATGGCGACGCAGGGTGCTTTCGGCCATGCCATGCGCCCGTTCCGCCAGCGCGGCATTCGATGGAAACACGATGGTGCCCTCGCCCTCGGCCAAGGACGCGTGCTGATGGAAGCTCAGAAGCGCCGACAGAACCGTCAGATCCCGGTCGCTGATGCCAAAGGCCACGCGGCCCGCGGTCAGATCGCGGAAAATACTCCATTTGTCCGGTCCCTCTTGCGGGAGCGGAGCATGGGCCAGCGCCTGAGCCTCGATCAGCTCAGCCGTCACCGGCCGCCGCCCAAAGGGCGTCGTTGAAATATGCTGCATGTCGTATCACGACGGGCAAAGAAAACCTGTCCGCAGAGTCACATGCGGTTGACAGTTCTCGACTGTCAGGGCTAGTTTCGAAGTGCGAGAACGAAACGGCCTCTCGGGATGTGATGTCCTGGGGGGTCTTTCTTTATCCGGGGTTCGTGCCTCCTGTGTCTCGTTGCCTCAATCCGGCGGGTTGATCCCGCTTCATTCGCCGCGCTCGTTCAGAAAGTCGCGGTGAATCTTGTCCAGATGCTTCAACAGCCAATCGTCGAAGCCACCCGATTTGTTGATCGTCAAAACCGTGCTGCGCCCGCTCTGGCTGACGCGCCCCAGCGGCGTGCCATCCGCACCGGTGAGGGCGCGCGGGGCGGGGCGAACCTTGGCCGGTTTCGGCGGGGCGGGGCGGTGCGCGGGGTCAAGCCCGTCATACACCACTTGGAACCTGTCATCGGAGCTGTCGCCCGCGGCCATGGCGCAGATTTCGGCCACGGGCCGGTCGCCCAACCGTTCGGCAAGCGCCATCCAGCGATCCCGCCCAACCGACGGCGCGGCGCCGATGGCGTGGATGATGTCGACGGGCACCGCCTCCGTCACCCGCATCATCCGGCTGATGACGGTTTTGTCGATATGCAGCGCGTCGCAAATCACCTTGCGGTCGAAATTCGCCTCGGCCATCTGGCGGGCGAAATTGGCCTTTTCGATAAAGGTCAGGTTTTTGCGCGCGGTGTTTTCCTGCCCCTGCGCCACGATCAGATCGCGGTCATTGAGGTCGCGGATCATCGCCTTGACCGGCAGGCCCAGCTGTTTCAGCGCGATCACCCGGCGACGGCCATAGACGATCTCGTAACGGCCTTCGTAATTGGGCGAATGGCGCAGCAGCACCGGCACCTGTTGGCCGTATTCCCGGATACTCTCCTTGAGCGCCGCGATGCCTGCGGGATCTTCGTCCAGCCGGTCGCGCAGGCCCGCGTCATCGACCATATCGGAGGGCACTTCCGACAGGGCGCGGGTGCGCAGATCGGCGATGGATTGGCTGACCGCGCCGATGGCGCCCGTCGTCCGCCGGGGCGTGGCCGGTTTGGCCGCGCCGGGGGTGGCGGCGGTCGGGTTGGTCAGATTGTCGAGCAGGTTCTTACGAGCCATCAACGCCCCCATGCTTGCTGAATGAGACCCTCGATTTCGCCATTCACGGCGTTGAGGCTTTCGAGCGCGCGCTCGTAGGTGGCACGGGTGAACTGCGCCTTTTCCACCTCATAGAGGGTCTGTTTGGTGATGCCGGCATCCGAGATCGCGGTGGATTTCAGCGCCGGATGGTTCAGCACATGCTCCCCGAACAGCGACCGCATGAAGCTGACCATCTGGTTTTGCGGCCCGTCGCCCGGCTCATAGCGGGTCACGAGGTAACGCAGCCAGTCATAGGACATGTCGCCGCCCGCCTCCGCCACCACGCCCAGCAGGTTGGAGGTCATCAGCAGGAACTGGCACATCGACATCACGTCGAGCATCTGCGGATGCACGGTGACCAGCACCGCCGTCGCCGCCGACAGCGCCGACATGGTCAGAAAGCCCAGTTGCGGCGGGCAGTCGATGACCACGATGTCATAGTCGTTTTCGATCTCGGCCAGTTTTTCGCCCACGCGGGTAAAGAACAGCTGCCCCGACCGCGCCGCCAGCACGCGTGGTGTGTCATGCTCGAATTCCATCAGGTCGAGATTGCCGGGGATGATATCGAGATTGGTGAAATAGGTTTTCTGGATCACGTCGCGCAGGGGCACCGGATCGTCATAGCGGATCGCGTCGTAAAGCGTGCCGCCGTCGATCAGATCGAATTCCGGCTGAAACCCGTGCAGGGCCGAGAAGCTCGCCTGTGGATCGAGATCGATCGCCAGAACGCGGTAGCCGTCGAGCGCCAGTTTCTGCGCCAGATGGGCCGAGGTCGTCGTTTTGCCCGACCCGCCCTTGAAATTGATGACCGAGATGACCTGCAAATGGTCGCCCTCGCGGCGGCCGGGCAGGTAGGTGCCGGGGGCTTTCGCGCCCTTTTCCAGCATTTCGCGCAGGGCTTGGATGTCGCGGGGGCTATACCAGCGGCGGCCACCGGCACGGATCTCCGGCTCCGGTCCGCGCCCGTCGAGGTGCAGTTTGCGCAGATAGGCATCCTTCACGCCGAGCAGGTCCGCCACCTCGCCAGAGGTGAATTTCCGCAGCTCGCGCCGGGCATTCGGTGGGAACAGTTGCGTGCGATGGGCTTGCAACCGTTCCGACAGATTTGCAGCATGTTGGCCGACCAATAGGTCGATCCGCGCCTGTTCCGACATCTTCTGCCCTCGTTCGCCGACCGTATGTTACGCTATTCGGCGTCATATTCTTTTCTTTCCGTAAGTAATGACCTTAGCGGCGGGGCTCTGGCAAGATGATTCTGGCCGGATACCGCCCGGAATGGGGCATTTTATCCACAGATGTCAGGGGTTGTGTCCGATTGACGCCATGCGCGCAGGTCTGAAGCCCGCAGCGGCGGCGCTCACGGGCGCGTGATTCGAGCGAAGGGCGCGGGCCGGGCGCCTCGCTTGATCGCGGGCATTTGCGCTTAGGTCGAGGCAGTGCGCCACTCCTAGGCTGTCATGTAAGCGCAACGGCAGCCTGCCCGTGGGGTGGCGTTGAAACGGTCGAGCAGTGCACTTTATGGTGCCACGAACCTCCCCCGCTCCGGGGTCAGCGTGAGGTGGTAAAGCGCCAGCCCGCAGGGACGGGCAGGCGCTCGCCCGCGCGCTTCGCTTGTTCGCGGGCGGGGGGTGTGCTTTTCGGCGCAAGCGGCCCTAGCGGCGGTGGTGTTTTTCGCTGCTTCTGACGTGGTTCGCGGGTGGCCGCGCTCTCCGTGAATGCAGCTAGGTTTCTATGCCCAGTCGCCCTAGGTGCAACGTGAGCCTGCCCGTGGGGTGGCGCTGGGACGGTCGAGCAGTGCACTTTATGGTGCCACGAACCTCCCCCGTTCCGAGGTCAGCGCGAGGTGACAAAGCGCCAGCCCGCAGGGACGGGCAGGCGCTGGCCCGCGCGCTTCGCTTGTTCGCGGGCTGTGGTGCGCCGTTCGGGGGGGATTGCGGCTTTGTGTGGGACCGCGTTGATAGTCCAACCGTCATCTGCGCCTACGGCGCGGGGTGGCACAAAAAACCCCGCCCCGGCGGGTTGCACGGGGCGGGGTGGGGTCTCACTAAGCTGCGAACCTGCGCCGGATCAGGCGGCGTCGCGCTCGTGGCGGCCTTCGCGGACTTCCTCGATGATCTTCGACACGAAGGCGTCCAGATCGTCAGGTTTGCGACTGGTGATGATGCCGCGGTCCGTGACGACCTCCGCATCCTGCCAGTTGCCGCCCGCGTTCTTCAGGTCGGTCTGGATGGAGGGGTAGGAGGTCACGTCGCGCCCGCGCACCACGTCCGCCTCGACCAGAAGCCACGGTCCGTGACAGATGGCGGCGATGATCTTGCCGCTGTCGTGGAACGCTTTGACCAGCGACACGGCCTCGGGGATCGTGCGCAGGATGTCGGGGTTTATCTGGCCACCCGGCAGCACCAGCGCGTGATAGTCATCGGCGCTGACATCGGACAGTTTGCGGTCGGCGGGGATGGTCTCGCCCCAGTTCTTTTCGTCCCAGCCCTTGATGGCGTCGCCCTCGGGGGAGACGATATGCACCTCGGCGCCGGCGTCCTTGAGCTTCTGGTGCGGAACCTTCAGTTCGGACTGCTCGAAGCCGTCGGTGGCGAGGATCAGGATCTTGGCGTCGGTGATAGCGGTCATGGAATGACTCCCTTATCAGCTGTGTGTCGCGGCGAGGCGCAGGATGTGGCGCGCCCCGCCTTCGACACCCAAACGGGCAGTCCCCCCGGCCTGTTCCACCGCGACCCCGCGTCAGGGGCGCGGCTCACGCAGGCGTGTAGTGCATCGCGGGATTATAGCGTGCGGATCGGCGCGCCCTCGGCCCAGGCACGGATGTCTTCGACCGTGTCGCGGTAGAACAGATCCCAAGTCGATTGGGTGACGTAGCCCAGATGCGGAGATAGCAGAAGCCGGTCGCCGAATTCCTCTGCCGCGGCACGCCACGGATCGTCGGCGGGCAGAGGCTCGGCCTCGTAGACATCGATGGCGGCGCTGGCGGGGCGGCCTGCGCGCAGCCCGTCAAACAGCGCGTCGCGCTCCACCAGCCCGGCGCGGGAGGTGTTGACGAAAAGCGCATCAGCAGGAAGCGCGGCAAAGGCGTCTGCCCCGATCAAGCCGCGGGTGCGATCCGACAGCACCATATGCACGCTCAGCACATCCGATTGCGCGGCCAGATCGGTGAGGCTGGCGGCGTGGATGGCGCCGCCCTCCTCCGCGCGTTCGGGCGTGAGGTTCGGCGACCATGCGGCGACCTCCATGCCAAAGGCGCGGCCAAGTTTCGCCATCTGCTGCCCGATGGAGCCAAGCCCCACAAGCCCAAGCCGCAGCCCGGCCAGATCACGGCCCAGACCATTCTGGAAGCCGCCCGCGCGCAGGTCATTCGCTTCGGGCACGATGCGGCGGGACTGGGCAAGGATCAGCGTCATCGCGAATTCGGAGGTCGTGGTTTTACGCGACCGGGTGCCGCAGACCGTCACCCCCGCCGCGCGCGCCGCGTCGAGATCGATGGACAGGTTGCGCGGCCCGGTGGTGACCAGCAGTTTCAGCGCGGGCAGGACGGCAAAGGCATCGGCGCCGAAGGGCATCCGTTCGCGCATGATGCAGATCACGTCGAATTCTGCCAGCGCGGCATGATCGCTTAGGTTTTCGCGGAATACAGTGATGTCGGCACCGAGGTCACGTTCCAGCCCGGCCCAGTCGGCGCAATCGCGCGCGGTGCCGGACCAGTCATCGAGAATGGCGATCTTCATGGGGTGTCCTTTTTCCATTTGAGCACGCGCGCGACGATCGGTGCGCCAAGGATGACGACGACGATGCGCAGGATATGATGGGTCACGACAAAGGCCAGATCGGCCCCCGCGACGATGGTCAGGATCGCCATTTCCGCCTGTCCGCCGGGGGCGAAGCTGAGCAGCGCCTCGACCGCGGGCGCCCAGCCCAGCAGGGTCGCGGTTTCGGCAAAGACGAGGGCGATCACGCCCAGAATGGCACAAAACAGCAGGCCCGCCAGCACATCGATGCGCAATTCGCGCCATGTGACGCCGGTATATTTCGCCCCGATGGCCGCGCCGATGAAGAACTGCGCGAAAACGATGGCGATGGCGGGGGGGCGGTGTTCAATGAACCCGGCAAGGCTAAGCATGGCGGTGGCAATGAGCGGCCCGAGGATCGACGCGCCGAACAGGCCCGCACGCTCCGCCACTTTCCAGCCGATCAGCGCGGCGGCGGCCATCAGCAGAAGCTCCCGCACCGGAATATCGGCCACCGCCGCACCCACCGCCCCGTCAAGCGTCTGCCCGTAGACATGGGTGATGACGAAAGGCACGAAGGTCACGATGATAAGCACGCGGGTGGCATGGACGAGCGACAGCGCGCGGATGTCGGCGCCTGCCTCCTCGCCGAAAATCACCATATCCTGAAGCCCGCCGGGCATAGCGGCGTAGAAGGCGGTGGGCCCGTCGAATTTCATCACCCGGCGGAAAAACGGGTAGCCCACCAGCCCAATCACCGCGATGAACAGCGGCACCAGCGCGGCGGAATAGGCCATGTTGGGCAGGCGGTGGACCAGTTCGGGGGTGATCGAGCTGCCGACCGCGACACCGAGGATCGAGCGCATGCCGGTGTTGACCGGGCCCATATCCTTGAGCTTCAGCCCCGACAGCGCGGCGATGAGACAGACAAAGAGCGGCCCCAGCAGATAGGGCAGCGGCCAGTCGAAAAAGAGCCAGATCGCCACGCCCACCGCCGACAGCGCCAAGGTCACGGCGCGGCGCACATGGCGCTGATGGGCGGGATTGCGGAGCAGGGCAGGGCGCATGGCAGGCTCTCTTGCCGGAGAAGGAAGGCGGGATGCACGGGCCGGGCACCGGCAGGAGCGGACCGGGAAAAAGGATGAGGCGGCACAGCGGTGCGTGACCTTCTGTATTTTATTGTATACAGTAAAATCCCGAGGCGGTGCAACCGTCGAAACTTATGATGTGCGGGGGATGAGGGGACCGGCTACAGGGGGGCGCGCCGTGGGTTTCGGTCACCGCGCCGCGTATGTTTCGTAATAGTGCTGCCGACCCGACGCCGATCAGACCGCCCGAGACAGACCGCCGACCCCGACCGCCAAGCGTGCTTGCACGACACCGCCCGCCCGACGACGATTGCCGCCAAAGCCGAGAGCCAGATGACGAAAGCCGATCCTCCCAAACTTCGCCTGCGGCTGCCCGATGAGGGCGGCGGCAATCGCGGTGCGGCGGTGTTCGCCGCGCTGCGGACCGGGCTGCGCGAGGGCGTGTTGCAGCCGGGCGACCGCCTGCGCGAAGAGGACGTGGCCGAGGCCCTGTCGGTCAGCCGCACCCCGGTGCGCGAGGCGTTCAACCGTCTGTTGGGCCGTAAACTGGTGGAGCGCAGCGCCGGGCGCGGGCTGGTCGTGCGGCGGCTCAGTCCCGGTGACATGTTCGAGGTCTACGCGATGCGCGAGGTGCTCGAAGGCGCGGCGGCCCGGTTCGCAGCGCAGCACCGCTCGGAGCCGGAACTGATGATGTTGCGCAGCCTGCATGACCGGTTCGCCGCGCTGCCGTCTGTCGCGGCGCTGAAGGCGAAAGAGGTCAATCTGCGGTTTCACGAGGCGATCCATGTCGCGGCGCGCAATCGGTTTCTGGATGCGGCGCTGGCGGAACTGACCGACACGCTGTCGCTGCTGGGCCCGACGACATTCTATCAGGGCGGGCGTTCGGGTCAGGTGATGGCCGAACATGCGGCGATACTGGACGCGATCGCGGCGCGCGACCCGGACCGGGCGGAGCAGACCTCGCGCATCCATATCCGCAATGCGCTGGCGGCGCGGCTCGACGGGTTCGACGGGCTGGGGGAGATGGGCCTGTCCGGTCCAGCACGCGACGGCGCGGAGGGTCCGGCATGACCGCGCCGCAGGTGACCGAATTCGGCAGGCTGCCCGATGGCACGCCGGTGCGAAACATCCGCCTGACCGGCGGCGGGCTGCGCGCGGATCTGCTGGATTACGGCGCGCGGCTGCGGGATCTGCGGCTGGCGGGGCAGGACGCGCCGCTGGTTCTGGGGGCCGATGAGGTGACGCCCTATCTGGACGCGATGAATTATTTCGGGGCCATTGTCGGGCGCTGCGCCAACCGAATTGGCGGCGCGGGTTTCGACCTAGGCGGCACCCGCCACGCGACACAGGCCAATGAGCCGGGGGTGACGCTGCATGGCGGGGCCGGGGGCGCGTCGGCCCGGATCTGGGAGGTGACGGCCCTGCGCGCGGATCGGGTGCGGTTCGCGTGGCTGTCGCCTGCGGGCGAGATGGGATTTCCCGGCACCCTGCGGGCGGAGGCGGAGATCGCGCTGGAGCCTGACGCGACGCTGGCGGTGACCCTGCGCGCGCGGACCGATGCGGCGACGCCCTGCAACTTTGCCCATCATAGTTATTTCCAACTGGGCGGGCCGGACCCCGTGCGGGACCCCGTGCCGGAGCACCGGCTGTGGATCGACGCGCCGCGCTATCTGCCGGTAGATGGGCGCGGCATCCCCGTCGCCGCGGCCCCCGCCGCGGTGGCGGGCACCCGGTTCGATTTCACCGCACCCGAGGGACGGGCGCTTGGGCGCGCGGGGATCGACCATAATTTCTGCCTGTCGGACGCGCCTGCCGGATCAGACGGGATGCGGCGGGTGGCGCGGGTGACCAGCGCCACGCGGGTGTTGGAGGTGGAGACGGACCAGCCCGGCCTTCAGGTCTATGACGGGCACGGGCTGCCCGAGATGACCGGGTTGGGCGGGCGGCGCTATGGCGCGTTCGCGGGACTGGCGCTGGAAACCCAAGGCTGGCCCGATGCGGTGAACCGGGGGGATTTTCCGCCTGTCATCCTGCGCCCCGGCGACACCTATCTGCACCGGGTCCGCTACCGGATCGCGGCGGTGTGACGGGGCTCAGCGCCCCTCGACGCTGACCTGATAGCTGCGGCGCGCGCCGGGCGGCGGCGGCGGAAACGGGGCAGCGCGGCGGATCAGTTGCACGGCGGCGCGGTCCAGCGCAGGCGAGCCGGAACTGCGCGCCACCCCGACCGACCCCAACCCGCCGCCGCCGGAGATCGAGAACGCGACCAGCGTCGCCCCGCGCCCGACGCCTTTGGGACGCGGCACGCGGGAGATCTGGCGCATGATGCTGCCGGGGTAGTTCGACGCTGCCGCGTTGCCCTGTTCGGTGCTGCTGCGCGACGCGCCGGAGGAGGCCGAGGCGCTGCGGGCGCTGCGCTGACCGGCGCTGCTGCCTTGGGTCGCGTTCCGGTCGGAATTGCCGCGCGGCTGGGCGGCCTTCTGTTGCTGGCGGGTGGCTTCGCGCGCTTGCTGCCGCTGGCGTTCCTCGGCGCGGGCCTGTTCCTGCTGGGCGGCCTGACGATCACGCCGGGCCTGTTCCTGCGCGCGGGCCTGCGCCACCTGATCGGGCATACGCGGCGGACGGCGGGACACGGCAACGGCGGTCGCGGGGGTGTCGGGCGCGGTATCCTGCGGCGCGGTGGTGTCGGTCTGCGGGGCCGGGCTGGGCGCAGGCGCCGGGGTCGGGATATCCGGCGTGTTGGGCACCGGCGCGGCCACGGCGGTGTCGATGCTGGGCGCGGGGGCCTCGGCCGGGGTGGGCATGGGCGCAGGCTGCGCCTGTTCGCGCGGCGCGGGAGGTTGCGCGGCGGGCGGCGCGTCAGCAGGTGCGGTTTCGGCGGGCGCGGGGGCAGGGGCCGCTTCGGCCTGTGGCGCGGGCGCGGGGGTCGGCTCCGGCGCCGGCGCGGCGGCGGGGGGCGGCGGCGTTTCGGCGGTCTCTGCCTCGGCACTGTCCGAGGTCAGCGTGCCCACCGCCATATCGGCAAAGCTGTTGCCAAGTTTGATATCGCTGCTGCCTGCCGCGCCCTCCGATTGGGGGGGCGGCTCCGACTGCACGAGCCAGACGGCCCCGGCCCCGTGGGCGATCAGCGACAGCCCGAAGGCGATGACATAGGCGCGTTTCATCCGGTGACCTCGATGGCGGTGTCGCTGCCCGGGCGCAGCGCGTCGATGCAGGCGCCGGGGGCGACGCCGGTGCAGGTGGGCGCCCCGTTGACCAGAACCTGACCCAGATCAGCGCAGGCGCGCCCCGGCACCGAGAACCGGCGCACGCGGGGCCGGTCCAGCGGCAGCGCGCCCATATCGAACAACATCAGCCGATCCAGCGTGCCTGCGGCATCGAACAGGGCGACCTCGTAGACCAAAGCGCCAACCGGCGCGGCCAGCCCGTTGCGCAGCACGAAGGTGAGCGTGCAGCTTCCGGCCTCATCCTGCGTGGTGTTGAGCGTGAGCGAGAGCGCCGGGGTCGAGGCCGAGGTCGATGTCGGGGTCGGGGCGGCATCCTGCGCGGCGGTCGCGGTGGCGCAAAGCGCGGCAAGCCCGACCCCGGCGGTCAAACGGCAAAGAAGCGAGGCGGTAACGGAACGCATACTGTGATCCTCGTGACTTGGGTGATCGGTGCGGTTGCGGGAGCGGTGGCGCGCGCCTAGTCCAGCGCGCGTTCGGTGACGATCATCACCGATCCGGCCCCGGCAGCGGCCAGATCGCGGCCCAGTGCGACCAGTTTCGCGGCGGGCAGGTCGCGGTCGGGCACCAGCCGCACGGCGGTGGGGGCATCCGGGTCGGGATCGGGCATCTGGGTGGCATCGGCCGCGCGCAGATCGAGATAGGCCTGCGCGGAGGCGACATCGCGGCCGCGATAGCTGAGCCGCCCGTCGGCATGAACGACGAGCGTATCAGGCGGCGCGCGGCCTTCCAGATCGGCGGTGCGCACCAGCGACAGGCTGCTGTCGAGCGGCTGCGCCAGCGTGCCCGCCACCATGAAAAACACCAGCATCAGAAAGACGATGTTGATAAGCGCGATGGTCGGTTCGCGGGTCGAGGCGCGGCGTCCCCGTTTCATGCCGGATCTCCCAGAATGGTCGGTGTGGCGCCGGGGATCTGGCGCAGGGCCACCAGCAGATCGGTCAGCCGCTGCGCGGTGACATCCGCGCCCAGCGACACGATGACCGGCACCGGGGTCGCGTCGGCGGCGTCCGTCGGGATCGCGGTGCCGGGTTCGGGCGCATCGGGCTGAAACCGCGGCGCGGCGAGCGCCTCGGCCAATGACGCCAGCGTGTGGTCGCGCCCGTTGATCCGCAGCCCCTCGGCATCCAGTTGCAGAAAGATCGGACGCGCCTGCGACGGGGCCGCCTGCGCCGAGCCTGCGGCAGAGGCCAGCTCCACCTCCGAGAATTTCGAGAAGGTCGAGGTCAGCATGAAGAACAGCAGCAGCAGGAAGATCACGTCGATGAGCGAGGTCATCGACAGCCGCCGCCGGGGTTTGCGGATCCTAGCCATGGTGCGGCTGTCCTGCGAAGCCTCCACCTGAACCCGCCGGGGCGGTGGATGCGGTGACGGGGAACGCGGTTGCGGGGGATGCGGCGGCGGAAACCGGCACGCGCGGCCCGCCCTGCGGCGCAAGCACGGTCTGCACCGCGCGTTCGGCGGTGACACGTTCGGCATCCATGCGGGCCTCGAACCAGCTGAGGATCAGCGCGGTCGGCATGGCCACGACGAGCCCCACGGCGGTGGTCAGCAGCGCGACCCAGATCCCGCCCGCCAGCAGCGACGGATCGACCTGCGAGCCTGCGTCCTGCAACGACTGAAACGCCTCGATCATGCCCAGCACGGTGCCGAACAGACCCAGAAGCGGGGCAAGCTGCGCCACGGAATCGAGAAAGCGCAGTCCGCGTTCCAACCGAGCAAAGCGGGTTTCGGCCTCGGCCTCCAGCCGTTTGGCCGCGCTGGGATCGGCGTTGAAAGCCATGTCGATGACGGGGGCGAGGTAGCTGCGCGAGCGGGCCAGCGCGGCCTCGGCCGCGGCGCGGTCGCCCGCATCCCACGCGGCGACGGCCTGTGCCAGCGCGCGGTGGCGGCCCACCCCGGCGGCTGCGAATTGCCACAGCTTATACAGCACGACGGCAAGGGTCAGAACCGACACGGCGAGCAGCAGCATCACCACCGGCCCGCCCAGATCGGCGACGCGGTTCAGGGCATCAAGAAGCAGGGTCATCCGGTCACCTCGATCTGGGTTCGGGTCGACAGCCGCAGCGCGCCGTCACAGGCGGCAAGAGCGGCGGCGGGGGTGTCGGCGGGGTTGGCGGTGGCAGTGGCGGTGGCGGTGGCAGGCTGTTCACAGGTGTGCGCGCCGTTGAACAGCACTTGGCCCAGCCCGTCACAGGCGGCCTGCGGCACCACGAATTGCCGCACGCGGGGGCGGCCATCGGGCAGCGCGCCGAAATCGAACAGCGACAGCCGGTCAACCTGACCTTCGGCGGTGAACAGCACCGTTTCGAACACCGCGCGGTCGATATCCTGCCCGGTGCCGTTCTGCGCCACAAAGGACAGCAGGCAGCCGCCGTCGTGATTGGCGGCGGCGTTCAGCTCGATCGCGAGCCCGGCGGCGGGGGGCGTGGCGGCAGGCGTGGGGGGTGTGGACGGCTCCTGCGCGGCAAGCGCCTGCGGCATGGTCACGGCCAGCGCCAGACAAAGCGGCCCAAGCCGGGCGGCAAAAGCGGGGGAGGACGGAACGGTCAAGCTGATCTCCGCAGGTTATCGACAGTCAGGGTGAGGGCGGCTCTGGCTGGGACATGCGTGGTCTGGGCTGAGCGGTCGGCCCCTACCCACCATGAAATGCTGGGGTGCGCAATACCTGATTAAATAGATCGGGTAATTTTTGGACGGAAGATGGAGAGACTGTGCACGCAGTGCGCGTGGCGCTGACCTCCTTCCTGTCACAGGCGGGGTGCAGCCATCCGCGTGCGAAGGGGTCGACGGAGGAGGGGGCAGACCGCGCGGCCCCAAGGGCCCGGGTCAAAGCGCGCCGAAACGCATGGCCCCACCGGTCACGGCTGGGTCACGGCGGGGACAAAAGCACCCGCGCCGCCGTATGAGACAACGGCGCGGGGCGGGATCAGAACGTCTTGCTGAGCGAGACGATGAACGAGCGGCCCGGCTCGTTATAGGTGTTGGCCCCGGCGTTGTTCGACGTGCCTTCACGGTAGATTTCGGTGTTGAACAGGTTCTTCACCCCGGCCTGCAACGAAAACCCGTTATCGAACCCGTAGGTCGTGGTCAGATTGACCAGCGTGTAGGGATCGCGGTCCTCGTTGTTTTCGATCTCGCCCCCATTCGTGACCGATGTGTCCGGGCTTTGGATCCGGCCATAGTGATTGACGGCAAGGTTGAAGGTCCAGTTGTCGCGATACTGCCAATCCAGTTGCGAGTTGATCGTGTAGTCCGGCACCAGCGACAGCGGCTGCCCGGTTTCGAGATTCTCGGACCGCAGCATGACGGTGGCGTTGGTGGACCAACTCAAATCCTCGCGCAGCGGCACGCGCAGGTTGCCTTCCAGCCCTTCGACGATGGCTTCGGGCGTGTTTTCCCAACGGAACACCTGCGTATCGCCGACCACGGCGACCGGCGTCAGCGACGCACCGATCTTGTTTTCGTAATCGTTGCGGAAATAGGTCAGGCCCGCGTTCCAGCCATCGTTGTTGCGATAGGCGATGCCGATTTCCTTGTTCCACGACAGTTCGTGTTCCAGATCGGGATTGCCGAGGATGTCACAGCCGCCGCCCAGACTGGGATAGCTGACCGGACAGCCGTTGCCACGGGTGCGATACACATAGTCGGGGTTCAACTGGTAAAGGTTCGGCGCCTTGAACGCGCGGCTGATCCCGGCCTTTACCGTGATTTCGGGCGTGGCCTCCCACGAGGCGTTGAGGCTTGGCGACCAGTTCACCCCTGCTTCGGAATGGTAATCTACCCGCAGGCCCGGCGTCAGCATGAAGCTGTCGCTGAGCATCATGTTATCTTCGACGTAGAAGCCGATCAGATGCGCCGAGGGCGTGCCGTCACGGTCGTCGGGATCGGTGGTGGTGCCGTCGATTTCCTCGCCCTCGTCCAGACCCAGATCCTGCGTGACAGAGGTGGGATCATCGAGGAACTCGCCGCGATATTCCGCTCCCAGCGTAAAGGTCTGGTTGATGCCGAACGCGTTGGAATAGAGATCCCATTCGGTTTTCGCGGTGACGTTGTCGAGAAGGGCGGTGTTATACTCCTCCTCGGAATTGATCCGGCCCTCACCGCCGCCGGCGAGGCCTTCGGACAGGCGGCGGTTGTCGGTGTGTTCCCATTGCAGGAAGCTGTTGGATTTGCCGAAATCGTAATCGCCGCGATGGGTCAGCGCCAGCGTGGTGCGTTGCAGCACGTTGGTTTCCTCGCCCGCCAGATCGGCCAGCGTGGTGCCTTCGGACACTTCGGTATCGACCGACTGGAACAGCGCGTCGGCG
The DNA here is from genome assembly GCF_002504165.1 of Pacificitalea manganoxidans. Classification (GTDB taxonomy): domain Bacteria; phylum Pseudomonadota; class Alphaproteobacteria; order Rhodobacterales; family Rhodobacteraceae; genus Pacificitalea; species Pacificitalea manganoxidans. Next base: position 78,415 of record NZ_CP021405.1, on the reverse strand, counting down.
GCGTAGAGATTGCCCTGACGGCTATAGCCCAGTTCGACCCCCCATGTATTGGCGGCATCGGGGCGGAATTCCAGCAAGGTGCTGACATCGACATTGGTGACGCCTTCGGACCCGGCGGCGACGCTTTCGCCATCCTCGGTCGCGGCGGCGTTGATGTCGGGATCGTCGCCTTCGGTCTTGTTCAGGTTCAGATAGGAGCGGAACGACAGCACATCGGTGATCGGCCCGGAGGTGACGACATTGGCGCGATAGGTCGCGCCTTCGTCCTCGCTTTCGGGCAGTTCGGTAAAGAAGGTTGCAGTGGTTTCCCGCTCGACCGGGGCCTTGGTGATGATGTTCACGACGCCGCCAGCCGCGCCGGAGCCGTAGCGCGCCGCCGCCGGGCCGCGAATGACCTCGATCCGCTCGATCGCGGAGGCAGGCACCCAGTTGCTGTCGCCACGGGTGTCCCGCTCGCCCGAGCGGCCCATCCGCACGGAGTTGCGCGACAGGGCCGGACGCCCGTCGATCAGGATCAGGGTGTTTTCCGGCCCCATGCCGCGCAGGTCGATCTGACGGTTGTTGCCGCGCTGGCCGGTGGGGGTGTTGCCGGTCAGATTGACGCCCGGCTGGGTTTTCACCAGTTCGGCCACGTCATTGGTGATGAGATAGTCCTGGATATCCTCGGCGGTGATGGTGGAGGCGCCGAGCGCCTGTTTCAGCTCCTCGGACGCGGCGTTGATGACGATCGTGCCGAGATAGGCGTCATCGCCGGTTTCGGCCTGTTCGGGCGCGGCGGCGGTCTGCACCTGCGCCTGCGCGGCCATGCCGCTGAGCATGACAAAGCCGCCAAGCGCGGTGGTGGCCAGCATCCGCCCCAAGGACGGATGACACGAGCGGAACGAAGGAAGGGCGGGGGGGGTCGCAAGGACGCGTGACGCGCACATGGGCGTTCTCCAGACTGGGAAACAGCGAAGACGCGGCGTCTGGCGGAGCGGCCTGATCGGTAGCTGGCTGGGCGAATTCGGCAAAGGTGTGAATACCGCGCCTTATACGCCTTCATAATTTCTTAGCAATTTAGTCAGGAAAGAAAGATCACGGCATTGGCATCCGTTGCAGATTTGCCGCAGGCGGGGTCTGCGCCAGCCGATCCCGCAGCGCGCCCAGCATCGCCTGCGTCATCGCGGGAGAGATCATTTCGATATGCAGACAAGGCAGCGACAGCCGTTCGACCCGCGCCGCGTGCGGCAACCAAAGCGCGGGGCCAAGGACCGTTCCGGCGTGATCATGCGCGGCCCGCAGGTGCAGCAGCGTCCCGTCGAAAAACGCCTCGCGATGGCCGCGCACCAGCCGGTTGGTGTCGCGCACGGCGCGGATGATCCCGGCGATCACCGGCTCCGGCAGGGTGGCGAGCGGATGGCCGTGGCCGCGCAGAAACCCCATGATCGCAGGCGCGTCGTCCAGATCGCGATGGGCGTCGGGATCAAACCCGGCGATGGCCAGCAGCGCGCGCAGGGCGGCGCCGTCATCGGGCTCAGGCTCATCGCGCCAGCAGGCCGAAGGATAGGCATCGAGCAGCGCCAGCAGCCCGACCTGCCGCCCACGCGCGTGCATCTGGCAGGCGACCTCCTGCGCGACGATGCCACCCAGCGACCAACCCAGCAGGTGCACCGGGCCATCGGGCGCGAGATCGGCAATGCGGTCGCAATACTCGGTGGCGAGCGCGCGCAGATCGCGGGGGGCTGGGTTTTCGGCGCGCAGCAGCGGCGATTGCAACGCATAGAACGGATGCCCCGCCAGCCCCGCCGAGAGCCCCGCTGCCAGCCTGCGGTAACACCAGCCCAGCCCACCGGCAGGCGGCAGTGCAAAGATCGGCGCGCCGGGGCCCGTGGCTAGCCGCAGCACCGGCGCAAGCCCGTCGTTGGGGCGGTTTTCGCTGGACGCGGCGGCGATGCGGGCGGCGAGATCGGCCAGAACCGGCGTTTCGAAAATCTGCCCCAGACCGGGATCGGCGCCGGTTTCCTCTTCGATGCGCAGCGACAGGCGCACGGCGCGCAGGCTATCGCCCCCGGCGCGGAAGAAATCGGTCGCCGCGTCCGCCGGGGCGGGCAGGTCCAGCACCTCGGCGTAGAGCCGCGCCAGCAGGTGCTCGGCGGCGCTGCGCGGGGCGGAATGCGGCTGTGCCGGATCGGGGGCGTTGGCGCGTGGGGCGGGCAGGGCGCGGCGGTCGATCTTACCGCTTGGGGTCAGCGGCAGCGTCGCAAGCGCGACCAGCGCACCGGGTTGCATCGTGGCGGGCAGCGCCGCGCGCAGGGCCGTGCGGAGCGCATCGCAGGTAGCTTGCGCGCCCTCCTGCCCCTCCTCCTGCGGCACCAGCCAGAGCACCAGTTGCGCCGCATCACCGCTGCCATGCAGCCCGGCGACCACCTGCCGGGTCAGCCCGCTGCGCGCGGCGGCGGCTTCGACCTCGGCCAGTTCGACGCGCACACCGCGCAGCTTGACCTGCCCGTCGCCGCGCCCCAGAAAAACCAGCGCCCCATCGGGCCGCGCCACGGCGATGTCGCCGGTGTCATACAGGCGCGCGCCGGGGTGGAACGGATCGGGGCGGAAGACGGCGGCGGTCAGGTCGGGCTGATCGCGATAGCCGCGCGCCAGTTGCACCCCGCCGATCATCAGCCGCCCCGGCACGCCGTCGGGCACCGGATGCCCGAGCGGGTCGAGCAGATAGAGCCGGGTGTTCCAGACCGGGCGGCCAATCGGGACGCTGACACCGGCATCGGCGCCCGTCGCCTCGTGGCTGGACACGTCCACCGCGGCCTCCGTCGGGCCATAGAGGTTATGCAGCCGACCCGTGACGCGCGCATGGAACCGCGCCGCCAGCGCGGTGGGCAGCGCCTCGCCACTGGCAAAGACCTGCGCAATGGCAAGCCCCGCGCTTTCAGGGGCGTCGAGAAACAGCGCCAGCATCGCGGGCACGAAATGCAGCGCGGTGATGCGGTGATCGCGGATCAGCCCGGCCAGCGCGCGCGGGTCGCGATGCGCCCCCGGCGGCGCGATCACCAGCACCGCGCCCGACAGCAGCGGCAAGAAGAACTCCCAAACCGACACGTCGAATGTCGCGGGGGTTTTCTGCAAGATGCGGTCCCGCGCGCCGATGCCGTAGGTCTCGCGCATCCACAGCAGGCGGTTGACGATGGCGCGCTGCGTGACCTCCACCCCTTTGGGCCGCCCGGTGGAGCCGGAGGTGAACAGCACATAGGCCAGATCGTCGGGCGCGGGGTCCGGCAGCGGCGTGTCGTCGGGCCGGTCGGGCCAATCGGTGGGGGAATAGACGCGCGCGGCCAGATCGGACCCGCCAAAGCCCGGCGCGGCCAGCACCAGCGCAGGCGCGGCGCGCGCCAACATATCGGCGCGGCGGGCGCTGTCATCCTCGGGGTCGAGCGGCACATAGGCGGCCCCCGCCCGCTGCACCGCGACCAGCGCCACCAACAGATCGAACCCGCGCGGCAGGGCCACCGCCACCACATCGCCGCCGCGCACGCCGTGCGCGACAAGCGCCTGCGCCAGCGCGGTGCTGGCCCGGTCCAGATCGCGGTAGCGCATGGTCGCCCGTCAAACACCAGCGCGGGCGCCTCCGGCGTGGCCTGCATCTGCGCCGCGATCAGGGCGGGCAGGGTGGTGTCGGGCACGGGATGATCGGTGGCGTTGCGGGCGGCGATGTGGGTCTGGGCCTCGTATAGATCGGGGTTGGCGTCGATCTGGAAACACAGCCCCCGCCGGGCATCGCCGCGCAGGGTGAAGGTCACATCCTCGACCGACCCCGCGCCAAGGATCTGCAATCGGGTGTCGAGCCCGGTCATCTTGGGGGCCGTGTCAAACGGCAGCACATTGATGAGCGGGCCATGCAGCCGCCGCCCCTGCCCGACGCGGCCCAGATCGCGGCGCAGCGCCTCGCCCCGGTAGCGGCCATGACGGCGCAGATCGGCCAGCGCCTGCGCGGCCCCTGCCAGCCACGCGTCAAGCGGCTGATCGGCGCGCACCGGATGGTGGAAAGGCAGCACATTGACCCAACTGCACACCACCCGCGCGGCCCCCGACCGCATGCGGTTCATCAGGGGCACGCCGGGCACCGACGCGCCGCCAATGGTGCAGCGGGCCAGATAGGCGGCGATCAGAGCGGTCGCGAGATCCGGCCATGACAGGCCGGTGGCCGCAGCCCGGTCCAGCAACGCGCGGCGCAGGTCGTCGTCCAGCGGGGCCTCGTGCCGCAAAAACCAGTTCGAGATACCGGGCGCGCCCTCGGTCAGGCTGCCCACATCGTCAAGCTGGGCCAGATGCGCACGCCACCACGCGCGGTCGCGGGATTCGTCGATGCTGCCGGTATAGGCGGCCTCGGCCTCCGCCGCGCGGGCGAATGGCTCAAGCGGGCGCGGCGCGGCGCGGCCCTCGCGCGCGGCGGAGTAAAGCGCGGCGATGCGGTTGGTCAGCAGCAAATTGGCAAAGCCGTCAGCGGCAAGGTGATGCACCCGCTGGCTCAGCACATGGCGCTCCGGTCCCAGCCGCCACAGGGTGAACCCGGCCAGCGGCCCGGTGGTCAGGTCCACGGGCGATTGCGCCTCGGCCCAGAGCGCGGCCTCGACCGCTGCGGGATCGCTGCCGGTCATGTCGCGATGGAGCAGACGGGGCGCGGCGGCGGGGTCGGTCCATTGCTGCGGTGCGCCATCCGGTCCCGGTGCGATGCGCAGCGACAGGGCGTCGGCCTCCGCCACCACCTGCGTCACGGCCCGCGCCAGCCCCGCGACATCCAGCGGCCCGTCCAGCCACAGCGCCTGCCCGGTATTGAAGACCGAGCTTCCCGGCGCGGTGCGCTGCGCAAACCAGATCCCCTGCTGCGCCGCACAGAGCGGCACGCGGGCGGCGGGTCTGGGATCGGGGCCGACCGGGCGCATAGTCAGGCGGCCTGTGCGCGGGCGACGATGTCCCACCACGCGGCGAGGGTCTCATGCTCCATGAATTCGGTGTAATCGAGGTTCGGCTGGCGTTCCTCCCACCCGGAAATCAGGTCCATCACCCGCATCGAATCGAGCCCCAGATCGGCGAGGTTGTCATCAGGGCCGACCTGCTCGGGCGGGATCGACAGGGCGCGGGCGATATCGGCGCGCATGTCATCGCGGGTCAGCGCGGCGGCAGACGTCGGGGCTGCGGAGGCGGAGGGATCAGAAGCAGGGGCGGACATCGGCGAACCTTTCGGGCTGTCAGACAAGGGCGGCGTCACGGGCCAGCGCGGCGCGCAGATCGCGGCGGCTGATCTTGCCCACGGCGGTGGTGTCGAGCGTGGTGACCACGCGGATTTCGTCGGGGATCTTGAACGCGGCGATATCGCGCCCGCGCATGAAGCGGCGCAGCGCGGGGGCATCGGGCGGGGTTTCGGCCTCCGGGCGCGGCAGAACGAAGGCGCAGCTGCGCTCCCCCAGATGCGGATCGGGGACCGACACCACCACGGCGTCGAGCACCGCGGGATGGGCGATCAGGTGGTTCTCGATCTCCTCGGCGGAGATCTTCTCGCCCGCGCGGTTGATATGATCTGTGGCCCGGCCCTGCACCACCAGATGGCCGGAGGGCAGTTCCTGCACGATATCGCCCGTGCGGTAGAACCCATCGGCGGTAAAGCTGCGGGCATTGGCGGCGGGCTCGGCGTGGTAGGCGCGGATCGTGTAGGGGCCACGGGTCAGCAGATGACCGGGCGTGCCGGGGGCGACGGGCCGGTCGGCGTCATCGACCACGCGGATCTCATCATCGGGGGAAATCGGGCGGCCTTGGGTTTCGGTAATCAGATCGGGCGCATCATCGAGCCGGGTGTAATTCACCAGCCCCTCGGCCATGCCGAACACCTGTTGCAGCGTGCAGCCCAGCACCGGCGTCACGCGGCGGGCGGAGGCGGGCAGGAATTTCGCGCCGCCGACCTGCACCACGCGCAGGCAGGACAGATCCGGCAGCCGCCCGGCCTCGCGCAGCCGCTCGGCGGTGTCGAGCCATTTCAGCGCCAGCGGCGGCACCAGCGCGGCGATGGTCACGCCTTCCTGCGCGATCAGCCGCAGGCAGGGCTCCGGCGCCGGTGTCGGGGCCAGCACCACACGCCCCCCGGCGTAAAGCGCGCCAAAACAGCCCGGCGAGGACATGGTGAAATTATGCGCCACGGGCAGCACGGCGAGGTAGACCGCCTGCGCGTCCAATCCGCAAATCCGCGCGCTTTCGCGGAGCGTATAGATATAATCGTCATGGGTGCGGGGGATCAGCTTTGACAAGCCGGTGCTGCCGCCGGAAATCTGAAGAAACGCGACCGAAGCGGGGCGCGAGGCGGGCAGCGCCGAAGGGGGCGCGGAGGGCGCGTGCTCCGCATGGGTCAGCCCGCTGGCATCGCCGGTCAGCGCGGCCCCGGTTTCAGCGACGATCACATGGCGCAGGGCGGGCAGATCGGCGGCGAGCGCGTGGGCCTGCGCGGCATGATCGAACCCGGCGATGCGGGCTTCGGTGACGATGGCGGCGGCCTCGGACCGGGCGGCCAGATGCTCCAACTCCGTGCGGCGATGGGCGGGCAGGGTAAAGACCGGGATCATCCCCGCCAGAAACAGCGCAAAGCTCGTCTGGAAGAATTCCGGCACATTGCCCATCTGCACCAGCACCCGGTCACCGGGGCGCAGGCCGCGCGCCAGCAGACCGGCGGCGAGCCGTTCGGACCGGATCAGCAGATCGCCATAGCTCCAGCTGCGCGCCCCGGCGGTGATCGCGATGCGGGCGGGATGTGCGGCGGCACGGGTGCGCAGCAGGTCGGCAAAGGTCTCCCCCCGCCAATATCCCAGGGCACGATAGCGGGCGGCCAGATCAGCGGGCCAGGTCTGGGTGATCGGCTGCATCGAAGGCTCCTGTGGCGGATTTGGGCGGGTTGGGCAGATGGGGCAGATTGGCCGGGTCGGGAACGGCCCGCCCCCGGTGAGGCGGGCCGCAGTCATAGGCAGCGCGGGATCAGCCCTGCGGCGTGATGCGGGTGATGTGATCGCCGCTGGGGTCGTCTTCGCCATTGCGCTTGTTGACCAGCAGCACGCCGCCCGCCCCATCGGCGATCAGGTGGTTGGGCAGGCTGCCCACGGTCAGGGTGCCGGTGACCTCGCCTTCGGGCGTGATGGTGACGACGCTGTGAGAGCCGCGCACAGCGACAAAGGCCGTGCCGGTGTCAGGATCGACCGCGATATTCAGCGGGTTGGCGCCCACGGGCACGTCATGCAGCAGCTCGCCCGACGCGGCGTCGAGGATCTGCACATTGTCGCTGCCCTGACCGGCGGTGAAAATGCGGTCGCTTTTCGGGTCATAGCCGACGCCGATGGTGCCTTTCGATCCGGTCAGCGGCCAGACCGCGCTTTGGGTGCCGGAGGTGAGATCGACCACCGCCACCTCGTCACTGGTCAGGCTGACCACGAACAGCCGCCCGCGATCGGCGTCGAGTTGCAGGCTCGCGGTGCCGAAATCGGTGCGGCGGCGGGAGGAGGTGAGTTCGATCACACCCTCATGGGTCATGCTTTCGGCATCGAAGACATGGATTTCCGGCAGGAAGGTCGCAGAGACATAGACCTTGCCGTCATATTCCACCACATCGCGGGGATGGCCGATGGTGCCCGGCTCGAACTGCTTGAGCAGGGACAGATCGTCGGCGTCATAGACCGCGACGGTATCCTGCCGTGTGTTGCTGACCCAGACCTGCCCGGCCTCTGCCGCGATGCCCACGCCATAGACGGCATAAAGCCCGCCATCGCGCCCGTCTTCGCGCGCAGGTGCGGCCTGCGGCGTGGTGCGGGCGATGATGTCAAAGGTTTCGGGATCGAGCTTCAGCAATTCGCTCTGCGTCACCGGCGGGCGTCCCACGGCGGAGGTGACATAGAGTGCCTCGCCATCCGCAGCCCGCGCGACCTGATAGAGACCCGGCGCCAACTGCCGATCCACGGTGTCGAAGCTGCCGGTCTCCGGCAGGACGGGGGAGATCTTCAGATCCACGATCATCGCGTAATCGGGACCGTCAAGTTCGGCCACCACCGGATAGGTGCCGGGCTCGGCGGTGTCGGGCAGGGTCAGCGTCGTCTCGAACGCCCCGTCGGCATCGACGGTGATCGGCGCGGCGGTGGTCAGCGGCGCGCCATTGCTGCGCAGGGTGACGGTCTGGCCTGGGATCAGGCCGCTGCCCGACACGGTGACATCGGTGCCTGCGGTGATCGGCGCGCGGTCAATGCCGCTGGCGCGGATGCTGCCGTCGAAGGCCGGGGCAAGGCCGGTGAACGGCTCCGCCTGCGCGAACGGCGCGGCGCAGAGGCTCAGCGCGACGGCGAGCGCGGTTACGGGGCGGGCGCGAAGACGGGCGCGACGGCGGGCCGGAAGTTGGGACATATGTTCCACCTTGTCTGAAGCCGGGCCGGACCCGGCGGGTCTATTGGGAGGGTTGGCTTCAGCAAGGCTGTGGCTGGCGGCCCCGCCCGGCGCGCAACGCAACGTCACGGAAGGCGGGAGTCGCGCTGTGATTAGGATGACTGAGTAAAACAGTCAACCAAAGAGCGGGACGCGCCTGCGCCGGGCCCGTGCGCCGTGGCGGGCGGCGCACAGACACACCCGCGCGGCGCACGCATGGCTTACGCCAGCCCCGCCGCGACCATGAGCGAGCGGGTGAACGTCTCGCCATGGCTCAGGCCGGGGAAAATCCGCAGATGCCCCGGCACCCCCGCCGCGCGCAGGGCGCGATCGAGATCGTCGAGGGCGTCCTGAGGCAGCGCGTCGCGCATCTGCACCAAACGCTGGGCGCGGGGATCGGTAGGGCGGCTGGCGCGGGCGCGCTCGGCCTCGCCCAGATGCAGATCAAGCGGCACGGCGGGGGCGTTACCGGCCGCAAGCTGCGCCATCAGCCGGTTGAAAAACCGCGCGTCATCCCACCATAGCGACGGGCTTGCCGCGATGTGGCGCGCGAACGGGCTGCTACCGGCAAACGCGGCGTGCAGTGCAAAAAGCCCGCCATAGGAATGCCCCCAAAGCGTCATCGCCGCCGGATTAAGCGGCCCAAGCGCCAGCGCACGGGGCAGAACCTGCTCCCGCAGCAGCGTCAGATAGCCCGCCGCACCGCCCCCCGGACGCCCGCGCGGATCGGCCACCGGCGCGCCGTTTGCATCGGGCGGGGTATAATCGCGGGTGCGGTCCTGCGCGGCAAAGCGGGTTTCGACATCGTGCCCCGCAAGGATCAACGCCGGGCGCGGGCCATCGGCCAGACGCGCCAGCGTGGCGGCGTCTAGATCCGCCGCGACCGCATGACCGTCAAGCGCGCAGAGCACCGCAAACCCACCTTCGGGCACCGCGCCGCGCGGCCAAGCGACCCGGATCAGGTGATCGGCGCCGCCGTTGGCGGGCAGCCGGATCTGCCGGGCGTGATAGCTGTCGGAACCGGTGTCGAGCGTCACGGGGCCAGTCACCTCCTGCACCGGCTGGGCGCTTGCGCGCAGGGCGGTGCCTGCGCCGATCCCGGCGGCGCCGAGCGCGATCAGGATCTGCCTGCGGGTGAACGGGCTCATTGCTTGGCGCCCGTATCTGCGCCCGTATCGGTGCCTGTGTCGGTGCCCGTGTCGGTGTCGTCAATCGTAGCGGCTTCGGCCTCCAGCCGCGCCAGCAGCGGGGTCTTCGCGCGCCACGTGTCATACCATGCGCTGACGGCGGGCTCGAACCAGTCGCGGCCCACCTCGCGGACCGGCACCCCGGCGGCTTCGATTTCGGCGCGGTAGCGGCTGTCGATCTCGCCATAGCCTTCGACCATCGCGTCGATGCGGGTGGCGAAAACCTCCGCGACCAGTGCCTGCGCCTCTGGCCCCAACTGGGCCCAACCGCGCGCGGAGGCGACCGCCGCCATCGGGAACATCATGTGGTCCGAGGCGATGACCTCGCCCGCATGTTCCCAGTAGCCCGCATTCCATGTGCCCTCATAGTCGATCTGCATGCCATCGACCTGCCCGTTGGCAAAGGCATTGTAGAGCTCGGGCAGCGGCATCGGGGTGGGGGTCGCGCCCAGCAGGGTCCAGAAATCCAGCTCCGGTGCCAGCGGCACGGTGCGGATCTTCTGCCCCTTCAGATCGGCGGCGGTTTCGGTCGGGGTGGCTGTCACGATCTCGCGCAGGCCCGCCATGCCAAAGGCCAGCCCGTGCAGGCCAAACTGCCGGAACCCACCCAGAAGCTCCTGCGCCACATCGCCCCGCAGCAGTGCGCGGGCAGCGGCGGTGTCCGTGGCGATGAAGGGCGCCAGAAACACCCCGTAATCCGCGTTGCGATTGGCAAATTCGCCCAGCGTGAACATCCCGAAATCGAGGCTGCCGGATTGCAGTTGCTGCAACATCTGCGCCTCGCTGCCCAATTGGCCGGAGGGCAGCACGACGAGCGTGATCTCGCCCGCGCTGCGCTCCGCTAGATCGGCGGCGATGTCCTGCGCGGTCTGGGTCCATTGATGTGACGGCGGGGTGATGAGACCGACGCGCAGCTCCGCCGCGGCGGCTGGCAACGCCAGCAGGCCAAGCGCAAGGGTCGTGGACAGGGTCAGGCGAAAGGGCAGGGCAGTCATGGTCAGGTCTCCGAACGTCAGGGTCAATCGAGCAGGCCCACCAGCCCGGTGGAGGCGGCAGGCACGAAAGTCAGCAGCAACAGCACCGCCCCCGCCGCGCCCAGATAGGGCAGCAGCCGACGGGTCAGCGCGACGGGGCTCACGGCATTGAGGCGCGCGGCGGTGAACAGGCCCGACCCCACCGGCGGCGTCAGCAGGCCGAGGGTCAGGTTGATGCAGGTGATAAGGCCGAACTGCATCGGGTCGATGCCATAGCTGTCGGTGGCGACAGGCAGGAACACCGGCACCACCAGCACCAGCGCGGGCATCGGATCCAACACCATGCCAAGCGCCAGCAGCATCACATTGACCATCAGCAGGAACACGACCGGATCGTCGGTCAGCCCGGTCAGGACCGCCGCCACCTGCGCGGGCAGGTTCTGCCACGCCGCGACCCAGCCATAGAGCCCGGCTGCGGCGATCAGAAACAGGATCATCGCGCTGGATTGCGCGGTGCGGCATAGCGCGGGGCCCAGATCGCGCAGGCGCAACTCGCGATAGACGAACAGCCCGATCAGCAGCACGGCGAGCGCGCCGATCACCCCGGCTTCGACCGCCGTGGCCAGCCCGCCGAGGATCGCCAGCACCATCGCCAGCGGCACCAGCGCGGCGGGCAAGGCCTCGACCATCACGCGGGCGGCGGCGGGGGCGGGCCGGCCCGTGGCGAGACGGTCCGGGGCGGGGGGTGGCGGCGGCATGTCGCCGCGCCGCGCCAGCCACACCGTCACCCCGACGAAGCCCAGCAGCATGGCAGCGCCCGGCACGATCCCCGCGATGAAAAGCCGCCCGATGGGCACCTGCGCGATGACCCCATAGACGATGAACAGCATCGACGGGGGCAGCACCGGCGCCAGCAGACCGCCTGCCGCCGTGACCGCCGCCGCAAGATCGCGAGGATAACCTGCGCGCTCCATCTCCGGCACGGCAAGGCGGGAGGTCAGCACGATCTGCGCCACGGTCGAGCCGAGGATCGCCGCCAGCATCGCATTGCCCAGCAGCGTCACATGCGCGAGCCCCCCCGGCACCGGCCCGACAAGCCGCGCCGCCAAGGCCATTAGCCGCCGTCCCGCGCCGCTTTCGCCCATCAACTCGCCCAGCAGGATGAACACCGGCAGCGCCAGCAGCCCGTAGCTTTCGATACCGCCAAAGGCCTGTTGCGGCACACTAAAGAGCAGCGCGGCATTGCCCGCCAACGCGATCTGCAACATCGCCGCCGCCATCACCGCCAGCGCCACGGGCACCCCGATCAGCAGCAGCAGCAGAAAACAGCCAAGGCTCAGCATCGCGCCCCCGTCAGCCCGCCACGCAGGGCCAGCCAGAGCCGCAGCGCGGCATGAAGCAGCGCCCCGGTGGCAAAAACCGGCAACGCCAGCCAGAACCAATGCTTGCCCATACCCAGCGTCATGGTCGGGCTTTGGTAGATGAAGTTGAGCGTATCCTGCGCCAGCGCCGCGCCGGAGCCTGCGCGCACCAATCCCACGGGATCGAACCAGCGCGCCACCAGCAGCGCAAGCACGCCGATCACCGCGCAGCCCGCCGCCTCGCGCAGCAGGGCGGTGGCGCGGCGCAGGCGCCCGTGGGGCAGGGCGCTGTCCAGCAGATCGACGCTGATATGACCGCCCGTTGCGATCAGCGCCGACGCCCCGACAAAGGCCGCCGCAGCCATCGCCAGCACCGCGAATTCATCCGCCCAAAGCACCGGCTGCCCAAGGTTGCGCCCCAGCGTGCCCGCCGAAATCGCCAGCAGCGCGGCCCCGGTCAGCAGGGTCGCGGCGAGCGTTTCGGCCTGCGCGAGCCGCCGATCCGCGCGGATCAGGAAGGAATGCCGGGATGCGGCCATCTGCCAAACCGATGCATAGGGTCGCCGCCGGGCGCGACAGCGCGGCAGGACGGACGACGTTTGCGGGATTGGCTGGCAGAAGCTGGCGCGGTGTCCGTCTAGCGCCCCGGCGCGGGGGAGGCAAGCCACAGGCGGAAACGGACGCGGGAACAGGGGTGCGCGGGTGCTGATGCGGGTGCCGGGAACATAGCCGCCGCTCGATTGTTTCCCCTGCACCCCGTCCCTTTATCCGGCATCGGAGAGCCCATGACCGACACGCGCCCCGCCGATAAGACACCGGCTGACACCACCCCCGACACAGCCACCCCCAACACATCCGCGAATGGCCAAGGCGCCGCCGATGCCGCGCGTTTGCGCGACGAAATTGATCGCGGCGGCACGGGCGATAAGGTGGCGTTCACCGATCCATCCGCCGCGCCGCTCGGCACCGATGACGAGGCCGCCGGTGCGGCGCCCTCTAGCGCGCAGGTCCGCACCGCCGCGCAGCATGAAACCCGCCGCGATAAGCCTGAGCCGGGCAAGCCGACCCCGCAGGAACTCCAGGGACCGGAGCATGGCAAGCTGATGAAAAGCCTGCCAAAGCCGGTGATCTGGATGATCGTCGGGATTGTCGTGGTGATCGTTCTGGGCGGGCTGCTCAGCGGGATGCCCGGCGACGGCTGATCCCGATACGGATGATCCGGGGCGCGCGCCTGACCCATCACGCCCCGCCCCGGCACATGGCCGGCGCGGGGGGGCGCGCGGGTCAAAGCTTCTCCAGCACCAGAAAGGTCATCATCCCCAGCGGGGGCAGCGTGTCGCGGGTCACCAGCCGCAGACGCGGATGGTCGGTGACCACGCCCGCCGGGAAATCGGAATGCCAGCCGAGCAGATCGGCAAAAGGCGCTGACCAACGCTCGATCCGGGCAAGGATGCCTTCGCTGCGGGCGAAGTGATTGGTCACCACCAGCTTGCCCCCCGGACGCAGCACGCGAACCATTTCCGCCATCACCTGTTCCGGCTCTGGCACCACGGAAATCATGTGCATCGCCGCCACGGCGTCAAAGCTGGCATCGGGGAAATCGAGCGCGCGGGCGTCCATCTGGCGCAGCGCGACGACGGGTTTCAGGCATTGCTCGGCGACGCGGGCCTTGGCCTTGGCCAGCATTTCGTCCGAAAAATCGACGCCGGTGATCCGCAGCCCCTCGGCGTAATGCGGCAGGGCCAGCCCGGTGCCGACGCCCACCTCCAGCACGTCCGAGGCGGGGGCGAGGCCATTGATATACCCCACAGCCGCCCGGCGTCCTTTGCGCGTGACCGCGCCGAATGTGCGGTCGTAGATCGGTGCCCACCGGGCGTAGGAAGTCTTGACGGCATTAATGTCCAATAGGTCACCCTTTGCGAACGGTCCTGCGACGCGAGATTAACGCCACCGCTATGCTGGCCACATAGACGACTGTCAGGATGATCAAGGTCGGCCACAGATAAATTAACAGCGCTGCGGCGACCAGCACCGCCCCCAGCAGGGTGAAACTGGCCTTGTCCCGGCGCACGGTGATGTTCTTGAACGAATAGGTCGGGATGCGGCTGATCATCAGCAGGCCGATCACGACGAGATAGATCGCCAAGGCGGCGGGCGGCAGGATCGGCGGCTGTTTCAGCGCAAAGGACACCACCATCGGCAGCAGCAACAGGATCGCCCCTGCGGGGGAGGGCACGCCGACGAAATAATCCCCGGGGCGGGAGGTCGCGGCAGGCGCAGGGGCCGCATCGGCGGCCGACGCGGAACCTTCCGCAGGCATCGGGCCTTTGCCACCGTGTTTGGCATCCACGTTGAACCGCGCCAGCCGCATCAGGCAACACAGCGAGAAACACAGACAGGCGATCCAGCCCAGTCCGCCCGCACCCTGAAGCGCCCAAGTGTAAAGGATCAGCACCGGCGCCACGCCGAAATTCAGGAAATCCGCAAGCGAATCGAGCTCCGCCCCGACCAGCGATTCGCTGCGCACCAGTCGCGCCAGCCGCCCGTCGAGCCCGTCGAGAACCCCCGCCGCCAATACAAGCCGCACCGCCCATTCGAATTCGCCCAGAAACGCAAAGCGGATCGCGGTCAGCCCGGCGCAGACCGCCGTCAGCGTCAGCAGGTTCGGCAGCAGCTTGATGATCGGCAGATCACGGCTGGATTCGGCGGAGCGGCGGCGCATCAATCCGTCCGGCCGTCGCGGCGCGGCTCGTCCGAGCGCAGATCCGCCAGCACCGTTTCGCCCGCCACCATCGTCTGACCGATGGCCACCAGCGGCGCGACGCCTTCGGGCAGGTAGACATCCAGCCGGGAGCCGAACCGGATCAGGCCGAAGCGTTCGCCGGTGGCAAGGCTGTCGCCCACCTTGTTGAAGCACACGATCCGGCGCGCGACCAGCCCGGCGATCTGCACCACCGCGATCTGACGCCCGTCCGGCATCTCGATCGCGAGCGAATTGCGCTCGTTGTCGGAACTGGCCTTATCGAGCGAGGCGTTAAAGAATTTCCCGGCGCGATAGGCGATTGCGGTGATTTTCCCGGCGACGGGGCTGCGGTTCACATGGCAGTTGAACACCGACATAAAGACGCTGACGCGGGTCAGCGGCTGATCCGGCAGGCCCAGTTCGGCGGGCGGCACGGCAGGCTCGATCAGGGACACGATGCCATCGGCGGGGCTGACGATCAGCCCGTCGCGGCGCGGGGTGACCCGCTTGGGATCGCGGAAGAAATAGTAGCACCAGACCGTCAGCCCGACGCCGATCCAGCCCAGCAGCTCCGAGATCAGGAACAGCGCCACCGTGATCGCGGCAAAGATCGCGACGAAGCGCCGACCCTCGGGATGCATCGGTTTCAAAAAGGTATCGCGCATGCGCATGTGCCGGTGCCTTCGTCAGTTTCGCTGGATCGTGGTAACGTGCCAACCCCCTCAGGAGCAAGGGACCGCGCGCAGGTTTACGCTGGGCGATGCGCGGGGTTCCGCAACCCTGCCTGTATGGGGGCTGCGCCGGACCGGCGGTGCGCGCGTCCGGGGCGAGGCTGCGGCTTCCCCATCGTGAAATCGTTTTTGTATATTGTTGACAGTTGCCAATTCGCATTTTAGCGTTCCTTAGGGTCACGAGGAGAGACCCTTTCCGCCGCAGGGCGCGTTTTTGGGGGATGGATCAGGGTCACGCGCCCTGCCGCCCCCCCCGCCCGCCTGCGCGGTGTTCACGAGGAGGAGGAAATTTCACGATGGAAATGAGCACATTTGCACCGCTTGGCCGCCACGCCCGCAGGCTGACCGCCGTGGCTGCGGTCACGGCGCTGGCGCCGGTCGCGGCCCTCGCCCAGGATTGCACGCCCGACGAGTGGCCCTGCGATACGGTGGAGGTCGTGTCGCATTCGTCCGCCGGTGGCGGCACCGACACCACCATCCGCATGTGGATGGAAGAGGCGCGCGACAATCTCGATGAAGACATCCGCGTCGTCTACAAACAGGGCGGCGGTGCGCGGTCTGCCCATGAATACCTGGTCAGCCGTGGCCCCGACGGGCACACCATCTTTGCGCTGACCCAGACCCATCTCTACACCATCGCGCGCGGCAACTCGCCCGTCGAAATCGATCAGTTGCAGGGCGTCGCCCGCGCCATGGACGACCCCTCGGTGATCGTGGTCCGCGGCGACAGCGACATCGCGGACTATGACGCGCTGATCGCGGCCTCGCAGGATCAGGCCCTGACATGGGGTGTGGCGCAGGTTGGCGGCACCGAGCATATCGGCATTTCCCGCTGGGCGGGCGCTGCCGATGCCGAAGTGCGCGTCGTGCCCTTTGGCGGTGGTGGCGACATGATCACGTCGCTGCGGTCCGGCGCGGTCGATGCGGCGCTGGCCAATATCAGCGAAGCCCTGCCGCAAATTCAGGAAGGCGATCTGCGCGCTCTGGCCGTGCTCTACCCCGAGCGGGTCGGCGATCTGCCCGACGTGCCCTCGACCTTTGAAAGCGGGCACGACGTTGCGGTGACCACCACGCGCGGCTATTTCGTGCATGGCGACACCCCGCCGGAACTGGTCGAGAAGATCGAAGCGACGATCCTCGAAGCGATGGCCAGCGAGCGGTTCCACGAATACCTGCGGTCGAGCGGGCTGGACCCGGAGAAAAACATCGCCGGTGCCGCCGAGTGGGACGAGCAGTTGAAGGCCGAATACGAGGTCTCGCTCGAAGCGCTCCGCGCCCTCGACATGACCGACCGGTAAGCGGGCGCAATCATGAGTGACACATCCCGACATAACGGGGTCGAAGGCGGGGGGGCGGAACGCTCCCCCGGTTTCCGCGTGCACCGCATCGACCTGTGGGTTGCGGCGACGGTGCTGGCGATCTGCGCGGTGCTCTTCGCCCAGACCTTTACGTTCGACAAGGTGCCTGCCTCGCTGGCGCAGAACGTGCAGCCGCCCACATTCCCGCGGCTGGTTTTGCTGGTCATCGCGCTGATCGCGCTGATCATTCCGTTCGAATACCACCGCAAATTGCGGCGCGGGGTCGATCTGGACGTGGAGCGACGCAAGCGGCTGAACCCGATCGTGCTGGCCACCGGCGCGGTTCTGGTGGCGCTGGTCGTGACCATGCCGACGCTGGGCGCCTTGCCCGCGCTGGTGCTGGTCTGCGCGGTGCTGCCGCTGCTGTGGGGCGAACGACGCTGGAAAATCCTGCTGCCGTTCCTCGTGCTGTTCCCGCTGGCGGTGCTGTTCTTGTTCGCGGAGTTGCTGCAAGTGACGTTCCCGCGCGGTCTGGTCGGCAATATTTTCTGACCGGCCCCGCCGCCCGCTCCCGGACATGACCCTGACCTGCGGCGCTGACCCGCGCCATCCCATGCGATCCCGGCTTGCCGCCGACCGCGCCTGCGCCATGGCTGCGCCTGCGTGCGAAAGACCCAATTTCAAAGGAGACGGCCTTGAATATTGACGCCATCCTGACCGGCTTCGAGCTGATCATGACGCCTGTGAGCCTCGGACTGATCTTCATGTCCGTGCTGCTGGGCGTGGTGATCGGGGCGCTGCCCGGCCTCAGTTCGACCATGGCGGTGGCGCTGCTGCTGCCCTTTACCATCGGGATGGAGCCGGTGGTCGCAATTTCGATGATGGCCGCGCTCTATTGCGCGGGCACGTTTGGCGGCTCGATCACCGCGATCCTCATCAACGCGCCGGGCGCGCCGCCCGCCGTGGCCACCGCGCTGGACGGCTATCCGATGGCCCAGCGGGGCGAAGCCGGTCGCGCGCTAGGTATTGCCGCGATTTCAAGCGTCTGCGGCGGGCTTCTCAGCCTTGTCGCCTTCATCATCGCGGCGCCGCTGCTGTCCAAGGTGGCGCTTAGCTTCCGGCCGCAGGAATATTTCGCGCTGACCCTGTTCGGTCTGTCGATGCTGGCCGCGATCAGCGGCAAATCCGCGCCGCGCAACCTGATTTCCGGGATGTTCGGGGTGCTGGTCAGCGTCGTCGGCATCCACCTTGTCACCGGGGTGGAGCGGTTCACCTTCGGCACCAACTTCCTCTATGACGGCATCGATTTCGTGCCGGTTCTGATCGGTGTCTTTGCCATCGCGGAGCTGCTGAAACAGGCCGATGCGCGCGATGCCGCCATCGAGCGGATCAAGGACGTCGCGATCCGCCTGCCGGGTATGGAGGACATGCGCCGTATCTGGAAAACCATCCTGCGGTCCTCCGCCATCGGCACCATCGTCGGCATTCTGCCCGCCGAAGGCACGACCGTCGCCGCGATCATGGGCTATAACGAGGCCAAGCGCTGGTCCAAGACACCTGAAGAATTCGGCAAAGGCTGCATCGAGGGCGTCGCCGGGCCGGAGGCTGCCAACAATGCTGGCACGTCCGGTGCGATGGTCCCGACGCTGGCGCTGGGTATTCCCGGCTCCGGCACCACGGCGGTGATCCTTGCGGCGCTGATCATGCATGGCTTCCGTCCGGGGCCGTTCCTGATGCGTGAAACGCCGGAGATCCTCTATGCGATCTTCATCGCGATGCTCATCGCCAACTTTGCCTTCCTGTTCATCGGGCTGGCCGGGGCCAAGGTGTTTTCGATGATCACCCTGATCCCGCGCACGTTCCTGTGGCCTGCGGTGTTCTGTTTCTCGATCGTGGGCGCCTATGCCTATCAGCAGCAGATGTTCGACGTCTGGGTGATGCTGATTTCCGGCCTGATCGGGTTCGTCGCCATGCGTCACGGATTTGGCCCCGCGCCCTTCGTGATGGGGCTGGTGCTCGGCGGGTTGTTGGAGAAGAACTGGAGCCAGTCGATGATCATCTTCGACAGCAACTGGCTGTTGTTCTTCAACAGCTGGATCGGCAACCTGTTCTTTGCCCTGACCGCGCTGAGCCTTCTGAGCCCGGTGATCGGCATGCTCTACCGCCGCGCGCGCCGTCGCGGGCAGGGCGCCACCGCCACCGCAGGACGCGCCCCCCTGCCGCCGGGCGACTGACGCCCCGGCACCGACATCGCGCCCCGCATCCAATTGCGGGGCCGCTTCAATCCAGTATCCAAGGAGAAGACATGACCTCGAACACGCTCGACATCGCGGTGATCGCCGGCGACGGGATCGGCAAGGAAGTGGTGCCCGAAGGCCTGCGCGTGCTGGAAGCCGCCGCAAGCCGCTATGACCTGTCGCTGGACTTCAAGGAGCACGATTTCGCCTCCTGCGACTATTACCAGCGCAAGGGCGAGATGATGCCCGAGGACTGGAAGGACCGCATCGGCGGCAGCGACGCGATCTTCTTTGGCGCGGTGGGCTGGCCGGATACGGTGCCCGATCACATCTCGCTCTGGGGATCGCTGCTGAAATTCCGCCGCGAGTTCGACCAGTATGTAAACCTGCGCCCCGTGCGGCTGATGCCCGGCGTTCCGTCGCCGCTGGCGAACCGCAAGCCGGGCGATATTGATTTCTACGTCGTGCGCGAAAACACCGAAGGCGAATACAGCGCCATCGGCGGCAAGATGTTCGAAGGCACCGACCGCGAGATCGTGATGCAGGAAACGGTCATCACCCGTCACGGCACCGACCGCATTCTGAAATACGCTTTCGATCTGGCGCAAAGCCGCCCGGAGCAGCACCTGACCTCGGCCACCAAATCCAACGGCATTTCGATTTCGATGCCCTATTGGGATGAACGGGTGGAGGCGATGGCCGCGCATTACCCACGGGTAAGGTGGGACAAGTATCATATTGATATCCTTACCGCTCATTTCGTGCTGAACCCGGACCGCTTCGACGTGGTGGTGGGCTCCAACCTGTTCGGCGACATCCTGTCGGATCTGGGCCCCGCCTGCACCGGCACCATCGGCATTGCGCCGTCAGGCAACATCAATCCCGAACATGACTTCCCCTCGCTGTTCGAGCCGGTGCATGGCTCCGCCCCCGACATCGCCGGCAAGGGCGTGGCCAATCCTATCGGGCAAATCTGGGCGGGCGCGATGATGCTGGAGCATCTGGGCCACAAGGACGCCGCCGATGGCATCGTCGCGGCAATCGAGACCGTGTTGACCGAGGAGGCGCTGCGCACGCCCGATCTGGGCGGCAAGGCCAGCACCGAAACCTGCGGCAAGGCCATTGCCGACGCGCTGTCGTAAGCGCGCGGCAGGAAAGGAACAGCTATGAGTGACGACAGACCGATCATCGCGCTGGTGCCGGGCGACCCGACCGGCATCGGCCCGGAACTGACCGCGCGGCTGCTGCATGACGGGCGTCTGGCGCAGGTGGCGCGGCTGGTTCTAGTGGGCGACGCGCGGGTGATGCGCCGGGGTGCGCGCTTTGCCGGTGTGCCGCTGGAATTGGCCCCCGTGGCCCGTCCGGCGGAGGCCCGGTTCGATGGACCAGGCGTGCCGATCGTGGATCTGGGCAATATCGATCCCGACGCCCTGCCGCTCGGAGAGGCCAGCGCCGAAGCCGGGCGGCTCACCGGCGACACTTTGGCCCGCGCGATTGACTTCGCGCAGGCCGGGGAGGTCGACGCGATCAGCTTCGCCCCGCTCAACAAGGGCGCGATGTTCCGCGGCGGCTGGGAATTCCCCGACGAGCATAAGATGTTCGCGCATCTGCTGAACCACGAGGGTCCGTTTTCCGAGATGAACGTGCTCGACGGGCAGTGGATGACGCGGGTCACCAGCCATGTGTCGCTGCGCGAGGCGGTGGAGCAGATCACCGGCCCCAATATCTGCCGTGCGCTGCAACTGGCGCATGACACCATGCAGCGCGCCGGGATCGAGCACCCCCGCATCGCGGTCGCCGCGCTGAACCCGCATAATGGCGAGGGCGGTCTGTTTGGGCGCGAGGAGATCGACATCATCCGTCCGGCGGTCGAGGAGATGGCCGCCAAGGGCATCGACTGTTCCGGGCCCTACCCGTCCGACACGGTTTACCTGAAAGCGTTTCGCGGCGAATTCGACAGCGTCACCGCGATGTATCACGATCAAGGCCAGATCGCGACGAAGCTGAAAGGCTTCAACAAGGGCGTGACAGTGACAGCGGGTCTGGCCACCGTGTTCACGACCCCCGCGCATGGCACGGCCTATGATATCGTCGGCAAAGGCAGCGCCGATCCCGGTGCCTTCGAAACCGCCGTGCGCCTCGCCGCGCAACTGGCCACCCGTGCGAGGGAATTGGCGGGCGCGGCGTAAGGCGCGAGCGGCGGTCGCCTGCCCGTGGGGAGGGGCAGGCGCCGGCACATGCGCTGCGCATCGTCAGGGGCGGTGGTGTGAGCCTGCCCGTGGGATGGCGCTGCAACGGTTGAGCGGCGCGCTTTATCCCCGCCATTTACCTCTTCGTTCCGAGGTCAGCGCGAGGTGGCAAAGCGCCAGCCCGCGAGGACGGGCAGGCGCTCGCCCGCGCGGCTTCGCCGTGTCCGCGGGCGGGGGCGCTCATTTCAGAGAAAGCGATGCATCGTCATTCCAAGTGCAACGCAAGCCTGCCCGTGGGATGGCGCTGCAACGGTTGAGCGGCGCACTTTATGGCGCAACTAACCTCCTAGCTCAGAGGTCAGCGTGAGATAACAAAGCGCCAGCCCGTCGCGGCGGGCAGGCGCTCGCCCGCGCGGCCTGCGGCCTTGTTCGCGAGCGGGTGCTCTGAGCACGAATGAACCGCCGGAGAAGTATTAAGTGCGACGCAAGCCTGCCAGTGGGATGGCGCTGCAACGATTGAGCGGCGCGCTTTATCCTAGCCATATACCTCCCCGCTCCGAGGTCAGCGCAAGGTGGCAAAGCGCCAGCCCGTCGCGGCGGGCAGGCGCTCGCCCGCGCGGCCTTCGGCCTTGTTCGCGGGCGGGGGCTCTGTAGATCGACGCGCGTCTCTCAGCTGGTGAACAGCCCCGATAGGCCCGTGTGGAGCGCGTCGGGCAGGGCGGCGATGCGCAACTCCCCAAGCGCTCCGGCAGCGGCGGTTTCCAACCCCGCGACGGCGTCCAAAAACCGGGTGCATTCCTCCGGCGCGACCAGACCTTCGGCAAGGGTCAGGAATTTCTGCCGGTATTGATCGGGGCCGAAGGGGCGCGCGCCGCGGGGATGGGCGTCGGCCACGCGGAGTTCATCGGACACGATCTGCCCATCGCGCAGGCGGATCTCCACCCGCCCGCCATGCGCCTTGTCGAGCGGGGCGGGATCGGTAAAGGCCGCGGTCCAGCCGGGATCGGCGCGGGTCGAGATCTTACGCCACAGCCGCACCGTATCTTCGCGCGCGGCGCGGGCGGGATCGTAGCTGCGATGATGGTCCCAGACCCCGTCCTGAAACGCGACCGCAAAGATATACATCGCCGAATGATCGAGCGTCTCGCGGCTGGCCTTTGGATCCCACTTTTCCGGATCGCCGGCGCCGGAGCCCATGACCAGATGGGTCAACTCCTTGGTATGGATGACGATTTCGTCGATCTGCTCGGGGTCTGGCACCTGTGCGCGCATGCGAAAAGCAAGGTCGATCATCGCCTGCCCGTGATAGCCTGCGGAATGTTCCTTGGGGTAGGTTTCGAGGATCGCGCGTTTGGGCGTGCCGGGGGCGGGCAGGGGCACGGTGACGCGGACATCCGGCCCGCCGAGCAAAATCGCCAGCAGCCCGTAATCGCCCTCATAGACCGGGGCGGGGCTGGTTTCACCGCGCATGGCACGGTCCACGGCCAGCATCGCGATCTGACCGATATGACCCGGGGCATTGGCCTTATAGGTGGAAATCTGGTTCTTGCGGGTCTGGCGGGTGGACACGGCCAGATGTGCGGCAAGGTTCACGGCGTGATAGACCTGCGTCACGGGCAGATCCAGCATGGTGCCGATCCCGGCCGCCACCGCCGGGCCCAGATGCGCGACATGATCGATGCGGTAGCGATTGAGCGCGACGCCCTTCACCAGATCGACCTGCACTTCATAGGCCGTCACGATACCACGCAGCAGCGCGCGCCCGTCGCAGCCCCGCGCCTGCGCCACGGCGGCAAGCGGGCCGATGACGTCGCCGGGATGGCTCGATTCCGCGGCAAAGAAGCTGTCGTTGAAATCCAGTTCCCGGATCGCCGTGGCATTGGCGTATCCCGCCCAGAACGGATCGAACCGCGCCGCGCCCATGCCCAGCACCGTGGCGCCGCCGGGCCGCGATGGCTCGACCGGATGGGCCAGCGCCGCCCCGCGCGCCGCGATCACGGCGGGCCGGTTCAGCGCGGCGATGGCGACCGCCCAGTCATCGACGATGCGCCACGCGGCCATGCGCAGCGCATCAGGATCGTCAGGGGCGGGATCGGTCGCAAGCTCCGCGATCTTCCATGCCAGTTCTTCCTCGCGCGGGCGGCGTTCACCCGCGCGCAGAGGTCGGATGTGATGATCGATCACGCCTGCGCCTCCAACGCCGCCGCACGTTTGCGCCGCGCCTGACGGAAGTCGCGCAGGGCCGAGCCTGCGACGAACAGGAACGCGGTGATCAGCAGGCCCAGCGAAATCGGATCTTCGATGAACACCCGATGCTCCCCCCCGGTCAGCAGCAGCGACCGGCGGTAATTGCTTTCGATCAGGTAGCCCAGCACCAGCCCCAGCACGAGCGGCAGGAACGGGAAGCCCAGCAGCCGCATGACATAGCCCGCAGCGCCCGCGATCAGCACGATATACAGATCGAACAACGTGTTATCGATCGAGTAGATGCCCGAGAAGATCAGCGCGTAGATCGCCGCCATCAGGTAGGGCTTGGGCCGGTTCACCAGCCAGATCGCCGGGGTCAGGATCAGCATCCCGACAAAGAACAGCGACAGGTTGGCCACGAACAGCCCACCGAACAGGCCATAGATGAAGTCGGGATGTTCCTCGAACAATAGCGGACCGGGCTGCAGCCCGTGGATCAAGAGCCCGCCCAGCAGGATCGCGGTGGAGTTGGAGCCGGGAATGCCAAAGGACAGCATCGGCACCAGCGCCGTGCCCGCGACGGTGTTGTTGGCGCTTTCGGGGGCGGCGATCGCCTCGGGGGAGCCTTTGCCAAACTCCTCGGGGTGTTTGGACCAGCGGCGCGCCTCGTTATAGGCCATGAAGGCGGCGATGGAGCCACCGGCGCCGGGCATGCAGCCCTCGAACAGCCCGATGCCGGAGCCGATCATCTGCGGTCTGCGCAGGCGTTTCAGCAAGGCCCAGCTGGGCAGGCGAATGCGCATCTGGCGGCTGTCATTGTTGCGGCGGTATTCAGGCTTACCCGCCTGCACCAGCAGTTCCGACACCGCAAAGACGCCGACCATGACCAGAATGAACGGAATGCCGCCCAGCAGGTTCGGCGCGCCATAGGTAAAGCGATTGACGCCGGAAATCGGATCGGTGCCGACAGTGGCAATCATCAACCCGATCACCCCGGCCATCAGCCCCTTGATCATCGAGCCGGACGACAGTGACGCGATGACGCTGAGCCCCAGCACCCCAAGCGCGAAATAGGCCGGGGGCGTAAACAGCAGCGCCACGGCGGCCAGCGGCTTGGTCAGCAGGACAAGGAAAAACAGGCCAATCATGCCGCCGATCACGCCCGAAACCAGTGAAATCCCCAGCGCTTCGCCGCCGCGGCCCTGCTTTTGCATCTCGTAGCCGTCGATGGCGGTGGCGGCAGCCGCGTTGGTGCCGGGGGTGCGGATCAGGATCGCGGGGATCGAGCCGCCATATTCCGCGCCGACATAGGTCGCCGCCAGCAGCACGATCGCGGGGATCGGGTCCATCGTGTAGGTGAAGGGCAAGAGCAGCGCCATCGCGATGGAGGGTGAAATGCCCGGCAGCGCACCGCCGAGGATCCCCCAGATAACGCCACCGACCGCGGCAAAGGCCGCCGGTGTCGTGGTCAGCGCCGACCAGGCATAGGAAAAGGATTCCATGTATCAGGCTTTCGGTTTGGGGATCAGCCGGTCAGGCCGGAAAGCAGGGAGGCGACGATGCCCCCCGGCAGCGGAATGCCAAGGAACTGGACGAACAGCAGCTGGAACGCGAGCCCGCCCAGCACCGCCACGAGCACCGTGCGCAGCCCCAGCGGCGCGCCGATATAGAGCGATACGAGAAAGATCAGCGCCATCACCGACAGGGCATAGCCCAGCGTCGTGACCACCAGCAGATAGCCCACGCCAAGCCCCAGCATGACGATGGCGCGTAGATGCGGCTTCATCCGGGTGGCGAGCGCGGGCGAGGGGGTCGCAGGCTTGGCTTCGGGATCGGCCTGCTGCACCGGCTCGGACACCATGCCGGTTTCCGGCGCGGCGGCGGGCTGTGTCGCATGGGCGGGGATCGCGGCTACGGTATTGCCTGCGTCGTCCGTGCGGGTCGCGGGTTCGGCGCGCGCGGCGTCCGCAGGGGGCGGCACCGCCATCGCCGCGCCGACGATGGCACGGATCAGCAGCAGCACGGCCAGCACCGCCAGCACGACGGCCAGCGTTTTGGGCAGGCCCGCCGCGCCGACCGGATCATCCAGCGGGCTGATGCGGATATGCGAGGCCTCGCGCCAGAACAGACCGGCGACCAGCAGCATCACCAGCCCGACCCAGGTGTCCTTATTGAGATAAGTCATGTCGTGGCTCCCCTCGCCCGGCAAACCCCGCCCGTCCTCCGGCCCCACCAAACGGGGGCCGGGCCACGGGCGGGGTGCGGGCGCGTCTTATTCGACGATGCCGTATTCTTCGAAGAAGGCCTGCTGTTCTTCGGCGAAGTCCGCCAAGAACTGGTCGTATTCCTCATGCGGCATGAAGTTCGGCACCAGCGCCTGCGCGGAATACCATTCCTTGAAGGCGTCGTCTTCGAGCACCGCCTGCAGCGCGGTTTCCCACTTCTCGTAGATCTCGTCGGGCAGACCGGCGGGACCGGCGATGCCGCGGAACTTGTTCACGACCAGATCGATATCCTGTTCCTGTGCGGTGGGCACATCGGGGAACTGGTCCAGACGTTCCTTGGTGTAGGTGGTGATCAAACGCACCTCGCCCGCGTCAAGCTGCGCGTCGAGTTCCTGCACCTCGCCGATCCCCAGCGCGGCGGTGCCGTTGAGCACGGAGATCAGCAGCTCGCCGCCGCCATCATGGGTGATGACCGGGGCCTGCACGCCGGTCAGCTGCTTGAACTTCTCCATCACCTGCCGGTCGAGCGAACCGGGCGTGGTGACGCCGAAGACGACCGATCCGGGCTCTGCATTGGCGGCTTCGACCACCTCGGTCAGGGTCTGGAACGGGCTGTCGGCGCGAACGTAGACGACCTGCGGGTCAAGGAACACGTTGGCCACCGCCGACAGGTCTTTGTAGGTGTATTCGGGGTTCGACAGCAGCGACGTGTTGATGAAGGTCGGCGTGGTCCCATAGAAGATCGAGCCATCCGCCGGGGCTTGCGCCAGCTTGGCCATCGCCTTGGCGCCCGAGCCGCCGCGGACGTTTTCCACGACGAACCCCGCGCCGAGATACTCGCCCAGATATTTCGTCATTTCCCGCAGGAACACATCGGTGCCGCCCCCGGCACGCGAATGGGTGACCAGCGTCACGGTGTCATGGGGATAGTCCTGTGCCGCGGCGGGCGCGGCGGCACCAAAGCTGAGCACGGCCAAGGCCGCGACCCCGCTCATCGCACGAATCATACGGTTCATTTTTTATTCCTCCCTTTCGAGCAGGCGGCCCGGTCAGCCGTCTGGTCTGCAGGGAAACTCCCAACTTGCCGCCCACTTGTCAACTGCCGACAATTGGCAGATGCTCGCCGCGCGGTCGCATATCCGGTGATCCGGGCCCTTGGTCCCGGCGGGTTTCGACCGCGCCCACCGCCTTATGGAGACCCCGCATGACGCAGGACACGACCGCGATTGTCGCGCAACATCTGGCGCAGGCCGCCGCCGCCGCGCTGCCCGAAGAGGTGGCCGAGAAAACGCGCCTGCATCTGCTCGACACGCTCGCCGCCATGATCAGCGGGCAGGCTTTGAAGGCCGGTACTCGCGCGCGCAGCTATGTCATGAGCTACGCCGGGGCCGGAGAGGGCCGCGCCTCTCTGCCGGGCACGGCGCTGTGGCTGCCGCCGGTGGAGGCCGCGTTTGCGGGAGCGATGGCCGCCCATGCCGATGAAACCGACGATTCGCATCTGGCGGGGCGGTTTCATCCCGGCTGCGCGGTGGTGCCTGCCGCGCTTGCGGTGGCGGAGCATCGCGGCCTGTCCGGCGCGGCCCTGCTGCGCGGGATCGCGGCGGGCTATGATGTCGGCGCACGGGCGACGCTGGCGCTTGGCTATAGCGGGCCGCGCACCGGCACCCATTCGACCCATTGCCTCGGCGCGAATTTCGGCGCCGCCGCCGCCGCCGCCACGCTGGCGGGGCTGGATGCGCGGCACTGCGAACATGCGCTGTCCTATGCCACGCAACAGGCGTCGGGCATTGCCTATTGGCAGCGCGACCATGAACATGTGGAGAAGGCCTTTGATTTTGGCGGAATGGGCGCCCGCAACGGTGTGTTCGCGGCGCTCTTCGTGGCGTCAGGCGCGAGCGGCTGCGACGGTGCGCTGACGGGGCCGCATTCCTATCTGTCGG
The DNA here is from genome assembly GCF_002504165.1 of Pacificitalea manganoxidans. Taxonomy (GTDB): domain Bacteria; phylum Pseudomonadota; class Alphaproteobacteria; order Rhodobacterales; family Rhodobacteraceae; genus Pacificitalea; species Pacificitalea manganoxidans. Next base: position 50,913 of record NZ_CP021405.1, on the reverse strand, counting down.
CCTTTGCCGAGCGGGCCGATCCCGGTGCGCTGACCGATGGGCTGGGCCAGCAATTCGAAATCATGCGCGGCTCGATCAAGAAATGGTGCGTCGGATCGCCGATCCAAGCGGCGCTGGACGCGGTGACGGCGCTGATCGCCGATCACGGGATCGGGGCAGACGATGTGGCGGCGCTGCGCGCGATCATGCCCGACGACCGGCTGCCCATCGTCGATGGCCGCGACATGCCCGATATCTGTCTGCAACATCTGCTGGCGATTGCGCTGATCGATGGGGGGGTGAGCTTTGCCAGCTGCCATGACCATGCCCGGATGCAAGACCCCGCTGTGCTCGCGTTGCGCGCGCGCATGACCGCGGTGCCGAGCCGGGAATTGACGCATGCGGTCCCGGCGCGTCAGGCGATTGTGGAGATCGATTGCACCGACGGGCGGCGGCTGCGCCATCATGCCCGCGCGGTGCAGGGCACGCCGGAAAACCCGATGTCCGCGTCGGAGGTGGAGGCCAAGGCCCGCGATCTGGTGGGGCCGGTTCTGGGCCGCACCGGGGCGGATGGGTTCATCGCCGCGCTGCGCGAGGTCGGGCAGGCCCCTGACCTGAACGCGATGGTCGCGGCGATGCGCCCGGCGGCATAGCCCGCCACGCGCGCCATCCGGTATCAGGGCAGGTAAAGCCCCCCCGACACATGCACCGTCTGCCCGGTCATGAACCGCGCCTGCGGCAGGCACAGCGCGACCACCATAGCGGCGGCTTCGTCTACCGTGCCTTCGCGGCCCAGCGGGATCTTGGTCTCGATGGGCGAGGCCCCGGACGTGGCCGAGCGAGGACCGCCGATCTTGCCGGGCACAAGGCAGTTGGCGGTGATGCCGCGATCCGCGAATTCCACCGCCACGGCCTTGGTCAGCCCGACGATCCCGGCCTTGGCGGCGCAGACATGGGCACGGTTCTTGGCCCCGGTATGGCCGGTCAGCCCGCCGATATTGACGATTGTCCCGCCCGTGTCCTGCGTGGTCATGACGCGCAGCACCTCGCGGCTCATCAAAAACGCGCCGTCGAGGATGACGCCCGTGATCTCGCGCCAATCCTTCAGCCCCATTTCCAGCATCGGCACCTGCCGCCGGATCGCCGCGTTGTTCACCAGCACGTCGATCCGACCGAAGGCCGATTTCGCCTCGGCTGCCATGCGGGTGGCGTCGTCTTCGTCCGCGACATCGCCCATGACCACGGCGGTGCGCCGCCCCATCGCGGTAATCTCGGCGGCGACGGCGTCGATCTCATCGCGGGCGGAGCGGGCGGTGATCACCACATCCGCGCCGTGCCGTGCCAGTCCCAGCGCCGTGGCGCGCCCGATCCTGCGCGATGCGCCAGTGACTAGCGCCACCTTTCCATGAAGCGACTGAAGCTCTGTGCCGGTGGCGGTCATCTGCGGTTCTCCCTGCTGGTTGCGCGCCAAGATATGACCGCTCGCCCCGGAATCGTCAAATGTTGACAATCAGACAGGGCAGTGGAAGTTTGCGCCCACCGGGCGGAGGACCCCGGTTCGTGTAGTGCGTCGGCAACCGGCGCCGGATGCGCCGCCGCGGCCAGCCCCGCGCCGGGCGTGCCCGTCAGATCAGGGATGACGCAGATGAACGATCAGTCGAACGCAACGGTTTCGGCCACACTTGCCAACTGGATCGCCGGGCTGACGCTCGACGATATCGACCCACGCGCGCGCAGCGCGACCGAGGACACGGTGCTGGATACCGTGGGCCTGTCGGTTGCCGCGCTTGATACCGATTATGGCCGCGCGGCGCGCACGGCCTTTGCCACGCCGGGAAATTGCACCGTCTGGGGTCTGCCCGAAGGGCGCGAAAGCGCCGCCGCCGCGCTGATCAACGGCACCTGCGGCCATGGCGAGGATTACGACAACACGTTCGAGGGCTGCCCGATGCATGCGGGCGTGGTGATCGTGCCCGCGCTGTTCGCAGCGGGCGAGGCGCTGTCGCTGCCCGCGCGCGACGTGGCGCGGGGTCTGGTCGTGGGGACCGAGATCTGCAACCGGCTGGGGCTGGTCGCGGGCAAGGCCACGCATAAGGCCGGATTCCACCCGACGGCGATCATGGGCACGATGGGCGCGGCGGCGGGCGTCGCTGCCGCAATGCGCCAGACGCCTGAGCAGATCCGCGACACGCTGGGCGTGGCCGCATCGATGGCGGCGGGCATCATCGAATACCTTGCCGATGGCAGCTGGACCAAGCGGATGCATGCGGGCTGGGCGGCGCAATCGGGGTTGCGGGCGGCGCAGATGGGCGCGGCGGGCTTTCGCGGGCCGCAGACGGTGTTCGAAGGCGTGCATGGGCTTTACGCGGCCTTCGCGCCGTCGATCACGCCGGATTTCGCGCCGCTGCTGGACGATCTGGGCACCCGCTGGGAGGCCGCCAACGTGGCGTTCAAACCCTATGCCTGCGGGACCATGACCCAGCCGTTCATCGACTGCGCGGTGCGGCTGAAGGCCCGCGGCATCACCCCCGATCAGATTGTGCGCATGACCTGCAATGTGGGCGAGGGCACGGTGCATCGGCTGTGGGAACCGCTGGATCTGAAACAGGCGCCGCCGACGGCCTATGCGGCGAAGTTCTCTTCGCCCTACACCATTGCCGCCGGGCTGATCCATGGCGGGGCGGGGCTGGCGGAATTCACCGAAGCGGCGGTGCAAGACCCCGAAGCCCGCGCGCTGGCGGCGAAGGTGTCCTACGTCATCGACCCCGATGACGAATACCCGTTGAACTACACCGGCCATATCCGCGCCGAACTGACCGATGGCACTGTCGTCGAAGAACGCCAGCCGCAATTGCGCGGCGGGGTGAAAGAGCCGCTGAGCCGCGACGAATTGCGCGACAAGGCCGCCGCGAATCTCAGCTTTGCCGGGCGGCGCGGGGAGGCGGCGGCGGAGTTGTCATCCTTTGCCGCGTCGATCTTTGACAGCGATGCGCGGTTTGACGCCAGCCCGCTGGCGCGGCTTGGCGCCTGACTCATGCAGGCCCCGCCGCGACAGGCGGGGCCTTGGTTTTTTGCGCCAGAGAGAGGCGGGTCAGCGGCCCTCAGCGGTCAGGTGCAGACACTGCGACAACCAGCGGCAGACATTTCGCTAACTGTTGACAATCTACAAAAGATTCCGTTACCTGCTCGGGAGAGGTGACGAGCCGTAATCGGTGACGCTGGATGAGGAGTAAGACAGCATGAACAAGATCGTCGACAATGACAGCGTGGCGCAGGCCTGGGAAACGGTGGGCGAGGGGCTCACGTCCGAGGTGGCGAATTTTGTCCTGAATACGCAGGTCAGTGACCTGCCCGCCGTGGTGGTGGAGAATGGCAAGAAATCCATTCTCGATGGGCTCGGGCTTGCGCTGTCGGGCTCCGTCGCCGCAACGGGGCGGATCGTGCGGCAGCATCTGGATGCGCTCAATCTGGGCGAAGGTCCGGCGACCGTGATCGGCTCTGACCGCAAGGTGGCGGCACGGTTTGCGGCATTCGCCAACGGTGTGGGCATCCATGCCGACGATTACGATGACACGCAGCTGGCCGTTGCGGCGGACCGGGTGTACGGGCTGCTGACCCACCCCACCGCACCGGCATTGCCGGCGGCGCTGGCGGCGGGCGAGGCCACGGGCGCGTCGGGTGCCGATGTGATGCTGGCCTATCATCTGGGCGTCGAGGTCGAGTGCAAGATCGCCGAGGCGATCAATCCGCGCCACTACCAGACCGGCTTCCACGCCACGGCGACCTGCGGCACGTTCGCTGCGGCGAGCGCGGGCGGGCGTCTGCACGGGCTCGACCATGACGCGATGCTGCGCGCGCTGTCCATCGCGGGCAGCCAGTCTGCCGGTCTGCGCGAGAATTTCGGCACCATGACCAAGCCGTTCCATGCCGGGCGTTCGTCCGAATCCGGGCTCGTCGCGGTGGAAATGGCAGGCTACGGCTGGTCCGCCAGCCCGAACATTCTGGAAGCGATGCGCGGCTTCTTCCGCGCGGCAGGCGGCGGCTATGACGCCGGTGCGATCCGCGGCAAGCTGGGCGCGCCGTGGACCTTCGAGGAGCCGGGCGTGTCGATCAAGCCGCATCCGTCGGGCTCGCTCACCCATCCCGGCATGACCGAGATGCTGCGCCTGATCCGTGAAAACGACATCACCGCAGATCAGGTCGAGCATGTCCGCGTCGGCACCAATTCCAACATGCCGAACGCGCTGATCCACCATCGCCCCACGAACGAGTTGCAGGCCAAGTTCTCGATGCAGTTCTGCATGGCGATCCTGCTGATCGAAGGGCGCGGCGGGCTCAACGAGTTCACCGACGAAGTGGTCAACCGCGCCGATGTGCAGGAGATGCTGCGCCGCGTCGATTTCGTCATCGACGACCGCGCCGAGAAGGCCGGTTATCACAAGATGACCACCTATATCGACATCACGCTGAAGGACGGGCGGACCATTTCCGGCATGGCCGATTTCGGCAAGGGCAGCCCCGCCCATCCGATGAGCTTCGACGAGGTGGCGGGCAAGTTCCACGAATGTGCCGAATTCGCAGGCTGGGACCGGTCCCGCGCCGAGCGGGTGGTGGAACTGGTGTCCGGGTTCGAGGCGCAATCCTCGCTTGATGAGCTGATGAGCGCGCTGCGGCGCGCCTGATCCGCGATGACCGACTCGCGCCGCCCTTCTGCCACACCAGCCGCCGCTGCCGCGCCTCGTGCGTGGTGGCGGGACGGGCTGTGGTGGCGGCGGGCGGCGCTGACCTATGGTGTGGCGCTGCTGGCGGGTGCCGCAGCCGCGGCGGTGGGGATGCCCCTGCCGTGGATGCTGGGCCCGTTTTTTGCCTGCGGCGTCATTTCCGCGCTTGGGGTGCGGCTGGCCTCCGTGCCACTGGGCCGCGAGCTGGGCCAGATGGCGGTCGGGCTGGCGGTGGGCATGCGCTTTACCCCCGCGACCCTGCTGGCCACCCTGTCACTGGCGCCCGCGATGCTGGGCGCCACTGTGTATGTCGTGGCCTATACCATGCTGGGCGCGATGCTGTTTCGTCCGCTTGCCGGGTGCAGCCCCTCGACCGCGTTTTTCGCCACCGCCGCAGGCGGCGTCGCCGATATGGCGGTCGTGGCCAAGGACAAGGGCGCGGATGCGGCCTCGGTCGCTATCGTCCATGCGCTGCGGGTGTCGTGCACCGTGGCGATCGTGCCGTTGCTGGCGGTCAGCTATGGGCAGGGCGGCACCGCCCCCGCCCCGGTTCCGGGCGATGCGAGCCTGCTGCTGCTGCCGCTGCTGATCCTTGCCGCCTTTGGCACGGTCTGGCTGCTGAAACACACGCCTTTGCCGAACCCGTGGCTGATCGGCCCGATGTTTCTGAGCATCGCCGTAGGGGCCAGCGGGCTGGCGCGGATCACCATTCCGCCGCTGTTGATCGTGCTGGCGCAACTGCTGATCGGCGCGTGGCTGGGCACCCGGTTCCGGCGCGAGGTTCTGGTGACGCTGCCGCGCGTGGCGCTGGCCGGGATCGTCGTGGCGCTGTTCATGATCGTCGCGGCATTTGCCGGGGCGGAGTTGCTGGCGCTGGCGACGGGATTGCCGCTGACCACCGCTTTCCTCGCTCTTGCCCCCGCCGCCGTGACCGAAATGGTCATCACCGCCAAAGCCATGCATCTCGACGCCGAAATCGTCACCGCCTTTCACGTCATGCGGATCTTTCTGGTCTGCTCGACCGTGCTGGCGGCGTTCCGGCTCTACAACCTGCTGCGGAGGCTGGCCCGTCCGCGCGCGCAGTAACTTCACTCAACAAACGCCTGACCTGACAAAAGAAAGACCAACAGATGACCGACCGCAAAGTGACCGCCGAACTGGCTGCGTGGATCGTGGCGCTGACCGATGCCGACATCCCCGCCGAGGTGCGCCGCGAGGGTGTGCGCACCTTCGTCAACTGGCTGGGCTGCGCGGTGGGCGGGGCCGATCACGAAACCGTCGATGCCGCGCTGCGGGCGGTATCGCCGTTTTCCGGCCCGCGCGAGGCGACGGTGCTGGGGCGGACGGAACGGCTGGACCCGCTGCACGCGGCGTTGGTCAACGGCATCTCCAGCCATGTGCTGGACTATGACGACACGCATCTGAAAACCATCGTGCACCCCGCCGGGCCCGTGGCCTCCGCGCTGCTGGCGCTGGCCGAACACCGCGAGATGAGCGGCACCACGTTTCTGACCGCGCTGATCGTCGGGGTGGAGGTCGAATGTCGGCTCGCCAATGCCGTCTACCCGCATCACTACGACCGGGGCTGGCACATCACCGGCACGGCGGGCGTGTTCGGCGCAGCGGCGGCGTGCGGCAAGGTGATGGGCCTGAGCCAGCAGCAGATGCAATGGGCGCTGAGCCTTGCCGCGACCCAATCGGCGGGCCTGCGCGAGATGTTCGGCACCATGACCAAAAGCTTCCACCCCGGGGCCGCCGCACAAAACGGGCTGAAGGCCGCGCTGCTGGCCGAGGCCGGTTACGACAGCTCGCTGCAAGGCATCGAAGCGCTGCGCGGCTGGGCCAATGTCACGTCGGAGAAGCAGGATTACGACGAGGTTCTGGGCGAGCTTGGCAGCCGTTGGGAAGCGGCGCTGAACAGCTATAAACCCTATGCCTGCGGTATCGTCATCCACCCCACCATCGACGGCTGCCAGCAGATCCGCGAGGAGATCGGCGCAGATCGCGTGGCGCAGATTGCGGGCGTGCAGCTATACACCCATCCGCTGGTGCGGGAACTGACCGGCAAGACCACGCCGCAAACCGGGCTGGAGGGCAAATTTTCGGTCTATCATTCCGCCGCCTGCGCGCTGCTGCGGGGCGACGGGGCGCCCACGGCGTTTACCGACGAAGTGGTGCGCCTGCCCGAGATCATCGCCCTGCGCGACAAGGTGCAGGCCGAAACCGATCCGGCGATGCACGAGGCCTCGGTGCGGATCGTCGTGACCTTCGAGGATGGCAGCACGTTGGAGAAATACGTCGAACGCGCGCTTGGCTCGCTCGAACGTCCGTTGTCCGACGAGCAGCTGGAGGTGAAATTTACCGATCAGGCGGCGCTTGTCGTGGGGGCCGATCTGGCCCGCGATCTGCTGGCGCATGCGTGGAAGATCGAAAGCGTCGACCCCGCCGCCATCGCCCGCGCCTCGGTCCCCGCGACCGCCCGTGCGGAGGCCAGCTGATGAGCGCCGGACCCCGTGCCCTGCGCCTCGGCGCGCTGAACGGCGACGATATCGGGCACGAGATCGTCCCCGCCTCGGTGCAGGTGGCGCAGGCCGCCGCCGACCGTGCCGGGTTACAGATCGACTGGACGCAGGTGCCCATCGGGGCCGCCGCGCTGGAAAGCCACGGCCACACCATGCCCAACGGCACGCTCGACACGCTCGACGCGCTGGATGGTTGGATCTTGGGCCCGATCGGCCATCGCGATTATCCCAAGGTGCCGGAGGCGATCAATCCGCACCCGATCCTGCGCAAGCACTTCGACCTGTTCGCCAATGTCCGCCCGACCCGCTCCTACCCCGATATCGGCTGCCTGTTCGACGACATCGATCTGGTGATCGTGCGCGAGAACAACGAAGGCTTCCAGCCCGACCGCAACGTGGTCGCGGGTTCGGGCGAATTCCGCCCGACCGAGGATGTGACGATCTCGGTCCGGGTCATCACGGTCGAAGGCTGCCGCAAGGTGGTGCGCGCCGCGCTCGATCTGGCGCGCAGCCGGAACAAGCGTCTGACGCTGGTGCATAAGAACACCGTGTTCAAGCTGGGCTGCGGCATGTTCGTGGATACCGCCTATGAGGTGGCGCGCGACTACCCGGATGTGACGGTCGATGAATGCATCGTCGACACGTTTGCCATGCGGCTGCTGCGCGATCCGTGGGCCTTCGACACCGTGGTCACCACCAACATGTTCGGCGATATCCTGACCGACGAGGCCGCAGGCATGGTCGGCGGGCTGGGCATGGCGCCGGGTCTGTGCATCGGGCGCGGGGCCAAGGCGATGGCACAGGCGACGCATGGATCCGCCCCCGACATCGCGGGGCAAGGCATCGCCAACCCCTACGCAATGATCGAAAGCACCCGGATGCTGCTGGATCATCTGGGCCGGGCGCATGAGCTGCCGCAGGCGGTCGCGGCGGCGGATCTGCTGCGGCAGGGCATCGACGCGGCGCTGGCCGATCCCGCCTGCCGCACCGGCGACATCAACGGCACCGGTAATACCGCTACGATGGTCGAGGGCATCCTGCGCGGCATCGCGGCCGCGGCGTGATCATGCCCTGCCACCCCGCCCCGAAGCCCCGGCGTCCGACCGCGCCGGGGCCGGGCGGGGCGGCAGCAGCCTTGCTGTCAGGGGGCCGCACCGTTAAACCCGTTGAACTTTCGCGGGTGGGCCGCAGCCAGGAGCGTGAACAGCATGACTAGCCAGAACGGCGATCTCGCCATCCTCAAGACGGTGTCTCTGACCAGTGCGCTGGAACGCGAACTTGAACGCCTGATCGTGAATGGCGAACTGGCCCCCGGCGAACGGCTGAACGAAATTCAGCTTGCCACGCGGTTCGGCACAAGCCGCGGCCCGCTGCGCGAAGCGATGCGCTCGTTGGAGGCCAAGGGCTTTGTTACCGTGATCCGGAATCGCGGCGTCTTTGTCCGGCAATTGACCGAGGATGAAGCGCGCGAAATCTATGAGGTGCGCGGCACGCTGTTCGGGCTTGCCGCCCGGCTCGTCTGTGAACGCATGACGGAAAAGCTGCTGGCGAACCTCACCGCGCAGGTCGATGCGATGCAGGTCGCCGCCGATGCCAATGATTTCGACGCCTATTATCCGCTGAACCTGAAATTTCACGCCACCATCATGGAGGCCGCGCAGAACGAGACCATGCATGCCGAATACCGGCGTCTGGTCAGCAAGCTGCACCTGTTCCGCGCGAAAAGCCTTGTCCAGGGGGGCGGGCTGTCGGTGTCGAACACCGAACATGTGGAGATCCTCGCCGCGCTCGGCCGGGGCGACGGCGATGCAGCCCATCTTGCGGGCTGGCATCATGTGGACCGTGCCAAACGGCGCATGCTGGCGGCGCTGGATGCCGCCGAGGACGATCAGGCCGACAAGGACTGACCCGCGCGCGGGTGGCGCAGGCCTCCCCGCGTTTAAAAGTTGACAGCTGTCAACTGACCGCGCCGGTCAGATCGGGTGCTGCGCCAGAAACGCCTCCAGCGTCGGCAGATCCGGAATTGCCCGGCGTCCGCCATGCGCGGCGGCTTTCAGCGCGGCGGCGGCATTGGCACGGCGCACGGCCTCACGCTCCGCGCGGCCTTCGGCCAAGGCCAGCGCAAAGGCCCCGTGCCAGACATCGCCCGCGCCCAGCGTATCGACCGGGGTGATGGGGAAGGTCGCGATCTCGGACACCGCCGCGCCGTCATGCACCAGCACCGGCGCCCCGCCCCGGGTGACGCAGACCCATACGCCCAGCTCGGCCTGCGCACGCGCAAGCGCCGCTGCATCGACCCCGCCGGCGAAATCCTCCAGCCCCTGTTCCGAGAACGCGACATGGGTAGCAAGCCGCAGGGCCGTTTCGGCGTGGCGCACCGGGGCCTCGGCATCGATCACGGCGGGCACGCCGGCCGCGCGCGCCGCGCGCATCAGATCCGCCGCGCCTTCGGGCCAGCGCGTGTCGCACAGCGCGGCGCGATAGGGGAACGGATCGGCCAGCAGCAGCCCGCCCCTGTGCAAATCAGCCGCTCGGTGATTGACGATGGTGCGCTCCCCCGCCGCATCGATCAGCACCGCCGAGCGCGGCGTGGGCAGGCCGGGCCGCACCTGTAGCAGCGCCTCATCCGCCCCCATCGCGGCCACGTCGGCGCGGAGCAGATCCCCGAACATGTCATCCCCAATCACGGCGGCGATCAATGCATGCCCGCCAAGCCGCGCCACGGCGGCGGCGGCGTTGGCCGCGCTGCCGCCGGTGGTGATGGCGCTGTCGCGGGCGCGGTGCTTCGCCCCGGCGATGATGGGGTCGGGAACATGCATCAGCATATCGACAGTGGCCAATCCGGCGCAGACGACACTGGCAGTGGGGGAGGACATGGCGCGGGCTCCTTTGATCAGATCGGCGTCTGCGTAACGGCAATGCCCCGCCGGGGCCAGAGCCTGCGACGATCGCCGCTTTGCACCAGGCGCGGGGCGCGGCATGGTGACAGCGCGGCGCAGATCGGCGCGCGGCGGGACATGGCCCCGCACCACGGATACCGGAGGCAGAATGATCGGACGGCGGCGGATGCTGAGCGGCGCGGTGATGGCGGGGGTGGCGGGGCTGACGCCCCTGACGTTGCGCGCCGCGCGCCCCGACGCCCCCGATTGGCAGCGATGGAAAGCCCGGTTTCTGCGCCCCGAAGGCCGGGTGGTCGATGCGTTGCAGGGCGAGGCCAGCCATAGCGAAGGGCAGGCCTATGGGCTGCTGCTGGCGCAGGCACAGGGCGATCACGAAGCGTTCGAGCGGATCGAGGCCTGGACCCGCGACCACCTGCTGGTGCGCGGCAACAGCCTGATGGGCTGGCGCTGGCAACCGCAGGCACAGCCAGCCGTGCCCGATGCCCGCACCGCCACCGATGGTGATCTGATCCGGGGCTGGGCCCTGCTGCGCGCGGCGCGGGATTCGGGGCGGGGCTGGCACCGGGAGGCAGCGGTGCGGATCGCCCGCGATCTGTCGATCCATGCCCTGACCGGCGATCCCCGCGCGCCGGCGGAGCCGCTGCTGATGCCGCGCGCCGCGCCCGAGGGGCTGGCCCCGCCCGAGGAGGGCGTGCTGGTCAACCCGTCCTATTACCTGAGCCGCGCGCTGCGTGAACTGGGCGAGGCCGCAGGGCTGCCGGTGCTGATCCGCGCCGCGGATCACGGCGAATCCCTGTTGGCGGAATTGGCGGGGCAGGGGCGTTTGCCGGACTGGACCCGCGTCACCGTCACCGGGGCCGGGCCTGCACCGGGCTATCATTGGCATCTGGGCTATGACGCGCTGCGCATCCCGCTTTATCTGCTGTGGTCCGGGCGGGGCGGGCATCCAGCGGTGGCGCGGGCGCGCGCGCTTTTCGCGCAGGTGGCGGGCGATCTGCCTGCGGGCCATGTTCCCGTGCGGCTGGATGAGGCGGGTCGTCTGTCGGAAACCAGCGACTACGCGGGCTACCGGGCGCTGTGGCTGCCGCTGCTGGACGGGCCACAGCGCGCGGCACTGGGGCCGCTCAGGGACGGCGCAGGCGGCGACGGGCAGCCGTACTATCCGGCAACGCTCGATCTGCTGGCCACGGTGGCCGCGCGCGAAACCGGCTGAGTCTCACCGGATAAAAATCAAATTTTCGCCGCATTGTCCCTATAGCACGAACAAAACCATCAATGTTGGGGGCAACATGCGTTTTATCCGTCTCGGACTCGGCCTGGCTTTGTTTGTCTTCGCTTTGTGGGTCATCATCGGCGAACAGCTGTCATCGGCCAGTGCCAACGCTTTCGTCAATGCGCGGCTGACCACGGTCCGGGCGCCCGTGGCGGGGGATGTCGATTTGCCTGCGGTCGTGTTGGGCTCTCGGGTCGACGAGGGCGAACGGCTGGGCGCGATCAGCGATCCGCTTGCCGACAACATCCGCCGCAACGATCTTATCATGGAGCAAAGCCTTGCCCGGGCCGAGGTTGCGCGGCTGGAACGCGCGATCACCGCCAATGCCGACGTGATGGACGGCCTTCGCGCGCGGGCCGAGACCTTCCGCGAGCGACGCGTGGCGGAATTGGAGATCCGGCTGGACCATGCGCAATCGCGGCTCGCGCTGCTGCGGGATATGGATCTGGCCCCCGATGCGGTGGTGCCCGACACCGGCGATGCGCAGGCCGATCCCGCGCTGACCGATCTGCAACTGAACCGCGTGCTCGACGACCGCTCCGACGCGCTGCCAGCCGAGCCGGTGACCTACGCTCTGGCGCTCGATCATGCGGAAGAGCGGGTGAAGCTGGTGGAAAATGCGCTCGCCACCGCCCGCAACGGGGTGTTTCTGGGCGATGGCTATAACGATGCGCCCAATGCCGGGCAGCGGCTGGCGGAATTGCAAAGCGTCGCCGCCGATCTGGAAACCGACCTTGCCGCCGCAGAAAGCCGCCTGCATGCCTATACCGTGCGGGTCGAGCAGGAGCGCATCCGCGTCAACCGGCTGAGCGGCACGGCGGTGTCGAGCCCGGTCATGGGCGTTGTGTGGGAATTGCGCGCAGCGCCGGGCGAAAACGTCCAGCGCGGCGATCCGCTGATCACGCTGGTCGATTGTTCCTCCGCCATGGTGTCGCTGTCGGTGACGGAAAGCACCTATAACCGGCTTAGCATCGGCGCGCCTGCCAGCTACCGGCCCTCTGGCTCCGATGAGGTGTTTCAGGGCACGGTGTCACGGCTGGCCGGGGCAGGGGCGGAAACGGTGTATCGCAACCTCGCCATCGCGCCGAGCGCCAAGCATCTGGAACGCTATGACGTGACGCTGCTGATCCCGACCCTGCGCGATGATCCGGAACTGGGCTGTGCCATCGGTCGCACCGGGCGCGCGTTCTTCGAGGCGCGGCCGCTCGACTGGCTGCGCGGGCTGTGGCGCTGACATGCTGCTTCTTCATCTGACGGAATTCGAATCGAGCCTCGTGCAGCTGTTGCTGGTGTTCGGCGCCATGATGGTGCTGCCCTATTTCGTCGACCCACAGAAAAGCTGGCACCGCGCCGGATTGTTCGCGATCGCGGGGCTGCTGGGACTGCGGTATGCGTGGTGGCGCGCGACCGAGACCCTGGCACCGCCGGGGTTCACCATCGATTTCCTCGCCTCCGGCTCGTTGTTGATCATCGAGATGGTCGCGTTGCTCGGCTCGATCAGCGCGTTCGTCCTGATGTCACGCTTCATTTCGCGCAGCGACGAGGCCGACGCCAATCTGCGCTGGTGGGTGCGCGCACGCCCCGGCACGCCCGATCCCCGCGTCGCAATCCTGATCGCGACCTATAACGAGGACATCGAGGTTCTGGAGCGCACCATCGTCGGGGCCCGGACCCTGCGCTACGCCAATAAAGAAGTGATCGTTCTGGACGATGGCCGCCGGGACTGGCTGCGCGATTACTGCGCGGAGCAAAGCGTCCGCTACATGATCCGCCCTGATAACAAAGGGTCGAAAGCAGGCAATATCAACCACGCGCTGCAACGGCTGGCCGAAGACCCGGTAAGCCCCGAATTCATCGCGGTGCTGGACGCCGATTTCGTGCCGCATCGCGGGTTTCTGTCGCGGTCGCTGGCGCTGTTCCATGACCCGCGCGTCGGGCTGGTGCAAACGCCGCAGCATTTCTTCAATCCCGATCCCATCCAGCATAATCTGGGGCTCAGCCGCTCCTACCCGGATGAGCAGCGGTTCTTCTTCGATCACATGCAGGCCAGCCGGGATGCGTGGGGGCTGGCGATATGCTGTGGCACGTCGTCGGTGGCGCGGTGGTCGGCGTTGCAGGAACTCGGCGGGTTTCCGACCGAAAGCGTGACCGAAGATTTCATGCTGACGATGGCGTTGCAGGAACGGGGCTGGACAACCGTCTACCTGAACGAAGCGCTGACCGAAGGGCTCGCCCCCGAAGGGCTGAAGGAATATGTCACCCAGCGCGCGCGCTGGTGTCTGGGGCTGATGCAAATCGCCCGTTCCCGTCTGGGGCCGTTCGGGCGCAATGGCCTGCGCCTGCGGGACCGCTGGAGCGTGATCGACTCCGTGCTTTACTGGTCGTCGTCCTTTGTGTTTCGCCTCGCCGCGCTGACCTTTCCGCTGCTCTACTGGTTTGCGAATATTACGGTGGTCAATGCCGCCGTGCCGGACGTCATCAGCTACTTCGCGGTCTATTACTTCTGGACGATCTCCACCCAGAACCTGCTGTCAAAGGGGCTGCTGGTGCCCGTCTTTCACGACGTCAGCCAGACGGTCGGTGCCCTGCCCATCACCCGCGCGGCGTTTACCGGGCTGCTCAAGCCGCATGGGCATCCGTTTTCGGTTACGGCCAAGGGCGGCGACCGCAGCAAAATCGTGATCCAATGGACCATGATGCGCCCGTTTCTGATCCTGTTCGCGCTGACGGTGCTGGGTCTGGTGATCGGCATTTTCAGCGACAGATTCGCATTCTACGACGCCGGGGATGGCAAGGCGGTGGTGCTGTTCTGGACGGTCTACAACCTGCTGGTTCTGGCGGTGACGATGTTGGCCTGTGTCGAGCTGCCGCGCCGCGAGCAGCATATCGCGGATGAGCCTGAACTGGCGCTGATGCATCTGGCCGGAGGCGGCGGCGACCGGCATATCTGGATCACCTCGCTGACCCGCGACACGGTCAAGGTCCGTGGCCAGAAACTATCCATCGGTGATCGCGGGGTGGTCGAAATCCCCAATGTCGGCCCGGTCGAGGCCTATGTGATCGCGGTGGATCGCGACATCGCGCGGCTTCAGTTGCTGCCCGGCGATGCGGAGCGCGAGGCGCTGCTGGTCAAGTTCCATGCCGAAGACAACGTGCCCGGCGTGGGCGAGGTCAGCCCGGTGAACCTGATCCGCGATTTCCTCCGCCGCCTGTCGATGATCGCCCCGGCCAAGAAACCGAGGTGAACGACAGGCCCGGTGGCGCGGGTGCGGGGCCCCAGCGGCCTATGTCCCCGACAGCATCCGCGACACCGACAGCGCGTAGCGATCGGTCATGCCAGACACGAAATCCGCCATCGCGTGCAGCGCGCCCGCCGCATCCGTCACACCACGCAGGTCGAGCGACAGCGCGCGCGCGATCTGCTCGGACGGGTCCGACAGCGCGCCGGGTTGCCAGCCATGCCGCGCCAGTTCCTCGTATACCGGCAGCGCCCCGTCCAGCACATTGCGGATCACCTGCCGCCCCGAAACCTCCAGCTCCGTCTTGCGGCGCGCGGTGAAAATCCGCTCCCGCGCGAGGTTCTCAATCCCCGTGAACTCCCCCGACCGGGCCGAGGCACCGATGAGCGAGCCGGTGAAACTGCCCGCCATGATCGCGTCGTAATGCGCCTCGAACGCATCGACGCAGGCGTTGATCGCCGCGCCAATGGCCAGCGCGCGGAGCAGGGCGATATGCTCCACCCGCGTCAGGCCCGCGACATCGCGATTGGGCCGACCGGCCAATTCATCGAGCGCCTCGCGCACCACGTCATAGGGCAGATCGCCGGTGGTAAAGGCGTCTTCGAGATCGACGATATTGTAGCAAATGTCGTCTGCCGCCTCGACCACCAGCACCAGCGGATGCCGCCGCCACCAGCGGCCGCGACGCGCATCGCCGCAGGCGGGCAGGCCGGTGGCATCGGCCACGCGGGCAAACAGCGCCTCTTCGGATGCGAAGAGGCCGAATTTCTTTAGCCCCGCATAGGCTTTGCGCTCGGTTTCCGGCAGGGCCAGCCGCGCGGCGGCGGTGACCGGGTATTTCATGAACGCGCCCAGCACCGCGTGCGACAGGCGCATGCCGCCCGCGTTGCGATACATCTCAAGCCGGGTCAGGATGCGAAAGCCCTGCGCGTTGCCCTCGAACGCTGTGAATTCGGGCCGTAGCGCGGGGTCGAGATCGCCGATCAGACCGCCGCCCTGCGCGAACTGCTCCGCGAACCAACCGCCGATTGCGGCCTCCCCCGAATGCCCGAAGGGCGGATTGCCGATGTCATGGGCGGCGCAGGCGGCCTGCACCACATTGGCAAGGCTGTGTTCCTCGCCCGCCGCGATCTCACCCCGGTCGATCAGCCATTGGCCGATGCGCATCGCCAGCGAGCGCCCGACGCTTGCCACCTCGACCGAATGGATCAGCCGGTGGTGGATATGGTCGTGATCGTAGAGCGGATGCACCTGCGTTTTGTTGGCCAGCCGTCGGAACGGGGCGGAAAACACGATCCGGTCGTGATCCTGCACAAAGATCGACCGGCTGCGCCCCTCCACATAGCCCGCATCGCCGAGCCGCCCGGCATCAAGAAGCGCCTGCCATTGCATTGAACTACCTCGCATCTGGTGCCGAAAGGGGCGGTGTCTTCCTAGCCGTGGCGAGCCGGGATTGCAAAGCCGCGCATGGGCGCGCCCGCAATGGTTGCCACCGGCACACGCCACGCTTAACCCTTGGCGCGGAGCAGCACCGCGCCAGACCGGGGGGGGAGAGCAGGCGATGACGCGACAGCACCAGATCACGGCAGGCGAGACCGCAGATGCGGCCACATTTCCGGCGCTGCGATGCTAGGCGCGGCGCGGCGCGCGCTGGCCCGCGTCAACCGCTGGATCGAGGCCGTTCTGGTTCCGCTCTGCGGGCTGACCATCGCCGCGATGCTGGTCGTGGTTTGCCTGACCGTGGCGGCGCGATTGACCGGCCTGTCGGCGCCGTGGACCGAAAAGCTGATCCTCGTGCTGCTGCCTGCGCTGGCCTTTCTCGCCGCGCCGGTGGCCTATCGCCGCCGCGCCAATGTGGCGCTGGATATGCTGCCCGATGCGCTGCCGCCCCGCGCCGCAATGGTGCTGCGGCTGGGGGTGCATCTGGCCGTGGCGCTGATCCTTACCATCGGGCTGGATCTGACATTGCGCAAGGTGGGCATAGATCCGGGCGCATGGGGGCGCGGGCTGAGCGCGCTGACGGGCATTGATTTGACCAGCATCCGTCCGTTTCGCGCGCCGATCAAAATCCCGGTGCTGAACATCGAATGGCGCTGGGTCTACATCGTCATGCCGGTGATGCTGTCGCTGACGCTGCTGATGGTGCTGGAACAGATCCTTGGCACGCTGGATCACCTGATCGCCCCGACGCGCGCCGCGCCGCTGCCGCGCCGGGGCGGCGATACGCCCGCGCGGGGCACGCCCCCGTCGCAGGGATTGGGGGAGTAGCGCGATGCAGGTGGCTTTCTTGTGGATCTTCCTGCTGGCGCTGGCGCTGTCGGTGCCGGTGGTGTTCGGGCTGATCGG
This sequence comes from Pacificitalea manganoxidans, assembly GCF_002504165.1. GTDB lineage: Bacteria > Pseudomonadota > Alphaproteobacteria > Rhodobacterales > Rhodobacteraceae > Pacificitalea > Pacificitalea manganoxidans. The sequence goes on along the minus strand of NZ_CP021405.1, from coordinate 33,933 downwards.
CGCGACCGGGCTGGTGATGGTGCTGGATCTGGGCGGCGACTTCGACGCGCGCGATCTCAATTCCGTCGTCAGTCAGATCTGGTCGGGGATGTCGTCGGTGCCGCTGATGGCGCTGCCGATGTTCATCCTCGCGGGGGAATTGATGAATACCGGCGGCATCACCCGGCGGCTGGTGGCGTTTTCGCAGACCCTGATCGGACATCTGCGCGGCGGGCTGGCGCATGTGAATATCCTGAGTTCCGTGCTGTTTGCGGGGCTGTCCGGCTCGGCTGTGGCGGACACCTCGGCGCTTGGCTCGATGCTGGTGCCGGAGATGGAGCGGCAGGGCTACACCCGCCGCTTTGCCGCCGCCGTCACCGCCGCCAGTTCGGTGATCGGGCCGATCATCCCGCCCTCGGGGATCATGATCATCTATGCGTTCATCATGGGCGTGTCGCCAGCGGCGCTGTTTGCGGGCGGCATCGTGCCGGGGCTGATGATTGGCGCAGGGCTGATGGGCGTGACGTGGCTTTATGCGCGGCGCTATGACTTCCCCGTTGCCAACCGCCGCGCCACCCTGCGTGAAGTGGGCCAAGCCGGGCGGCGCACGATCTGGGCCTTGCTGACGCCGGTGATCCTGTTGGGCGGCATCCTGTCGGGCCTATTCACCCCGACCGAGGCCGCAGGCATCGCCGCGGCCTATGCCTTAGTCGTCGCGGTCTTCGTGCTGCGGGAAATTCGGCTGGCGGAATTGGGCGCGGTGTTCACCCGCGCGGCGGTGGCCTCGGGGGTGATCTTGCTGCTGATCGGGGCGGCGAAAGCCTTTGGCTGGGTCGCGGATCAGGTCGGCGCGGCACAGATGCTGGCCGATCTGATGCTGGGGCTGACGCAGAACCGGTTGCTGCTATTGATCGTGCTGAACATCCTTCTGCTGATCGTGGGGATGTTTCTGGACGCGGGTCCGGCGATCCTGATCCTTGGCCCGATCCTGAGCGAGGTCTATGTCGATCAACTGGGCGTCGATCCGGTGCATTTCGCCATCGTCATGTGCGTCAATGTCACCGTGGGGCTGGCGACGCCGCCTATGGGACTGGTGCTGTTCGCGGCCTCGTCGATTTCCGGCGAGCGGGTGGAGACCATCGCCCGCGCGCTGTTGCCGTTTCTGGCGGTGGAAATCGCGGTGATCTTTGTCATCACGCTGTGGCCCGCGCCGGTGTTGTTTTTGCCGCGCATCATGGGATTGTTATGAAACGCCGCTAAATCAGGCGGGACGCAGATAGGAGGATGCCCCATGACCCGATTTCACGCCCTGACCGCCGCGCTGCTCGGCTGGAGCGCATTGACCGCGCCCGCGCTGGCGCAGGACGATCCCATCGTGCTGAAGATCGCGACCCTCGGTCCGGAGGAGGACGAGGATTTCGCTGGCAGCCAAGTGTTCAAGAACCACGTCGAAAGCGCCTCGAACGGTGCGCTGTCGGTCGAGATCTACCCCAACGGGCGGTTCTGTTCCAATGCCGACGAATGTTCCGAGGCGCTGCTGGACGGGCGGCTCGACATTTTCATGACCACCAATGGCGGGCTCGCGGGCTGGTATCCCCCGGCGCAGTTTCTGGACCTGCCCTATCTGTTCCCTAATGACCGCGTGGCCGAATGCGTGTTCGACGGCCCGCTCAAGGCGCAACTGCGCGACGCGGTGCTGACCGATGTCGGCGCGGTGCGGCTGATGGCCATGTCGAATACCGGCGGCTGGCGCAACATCGCGACCACCGACAAACAGGTAAAGACCCCCGCTGACGTCGCCGGGCTGAAGCTGCGCACCATTGCCGCCGATGTGCAGGTGCAACTGGTCGAGGCGCTTGGCGGATCGCCCACCCCCATCGCATGGCCGGAGGTCTACACCTCGCTCGGCACCGGGGTGGTCGAGGGCACCAAGAACGGCATCACCGATATCGTGGGCATGGGGTTCGAGGATCATCTGAAATACATCATCCTAGACGGTCACGCCTATATGGGCGCGCTGTGGTGGATCAACGAAGGCACGTTCCAAGCACTCGACGACGCCCAGAAACGCATCGTCTATGACGGGTTTCAGGAATTGAAATGGACCGCCCGGCAACTGCCAAAGCTGAAATCCGTCGAAGCATTTGACACGTTCCGCGCCGCGGGGGGGGAGGTCTACAGCCCGACACCCGAGGAAAAAGCCGCGTTTCAGGACGCCGCGCAGCCGGTCTGGACATGGTATGAGGAGCAGTTTGGCCGCGACTGGATCGACGCCGCAACCCAGGCCGTCGCCACCTGCGAAACCGAACTCGACGCCGAATATGAGGATGCGGCGCGCTAAGCACGCCTCCATCGCGGGGCGGCGCGCCGGAATGCGCCGCCCCCGCTTGCGCACTCGTGCCCCCGGCACGGAAAGCCCCTGCACATTCCCGCGCAGCGCGAACTGGAACTTGTCCGCGAAATCCATATGATGCGGGCACCGTTTCAGAGTTGCGAGCCTTGTCTTGACCGAATTCAAACCTATCGGACCGCTGGTATTCGACGCCGGTTTCAGCAGCGCAACCGACGGGTCCGGTGCCGTGATCCGGTTCACCCGCTCCGAACGGCGACTTCTGGCCTATCTGCACAGCCATCACCGCGTGGTCCTGAGCCGGGACATGCTGCTGGACGCGATTTCGGGGGAGGGGTCGGAAAAGAACGACCGCAATATCGACTATCTCGTGAACCGCCTGCGCCGGAAGCTGCGCGACAGCGCGCATGCGCCGCAATATATCCAGACCCATTACGGGCAGGGCTATGAATGGATCGGCGAAAGCGCGGCGCATGCCGATGCCACGCCTGACGCCCGCGCGGACGCCGCCGCCGATGCCGGACCGGGACGCGGCCCGATCGTGATGGGGCCGGTCACGGGGCTGGACGATTGCACCCGATTTGCCGCCGCGGCGCGCAGCGTCTGCGATGCGCTGCGCGAGGATCTGATAACGGTCTTCGCAGAGCCGCCCGCCGCGCCCTATGGCACCGTGAACCTGCGCTCGCGCCGCAGCTTTGACGTGCCCGACGGGGTGTTCCGGCTTGATATGTCGTTTCTGGAGATCGACGACCGGCTCGCCGTGGCCGTGCTGCTGCATCGGATTGGGCAGGACGAAGGTATTTTGCTGGGTCGCCACAGCACCGGCACTGACGATCCCGCCGACCCCGCCCTGCGCGCCTTTGCCCGCAGTTGCGCCGAAACCGCCCAGCAAAAGCTGTGGGAGCGGCTGTCGGAGGAATGGAACCGGGAACTGGCCGATGTGCCAACCGCCGTCGCCCTGCACCGGGCCGCCGAGGCCGTGGGCCGCCCCGAATACACATGGCGCGAGAATGAAACCCGCCTGCGCGGATTGCTGAAGAGCAACCCCGATTGCCCCCGCAATCAGTTGCTACTCGCGACGGCGCTGCACACCAAATACATCATTAACGGGATCGAGGTGCTGTCCGAGGGCGACCCCCGCGCGCAAGACATGGCCGAAATGTCTTCGCTGGTGCGGCGCGCGTTGCCCGGTCTGCGCGACAACCCGATCCAGACCATGACCGCGGCCAAGATCCTGTGGTTTTGTGAAACCGATGCCCGGCCCGAGGCCTTTGCCATCGCGTCCCGCGCCTTTGACGAGGCGACGGCCTTTGGCGCGGCCTGCGCGCTGATGGGGCAGATGCATATGTGGAACGGCGATGCCGACCGGGGTCTTGCCCATTTCCGCAAGGCGCTTGGGTTCACCGGCTCTGGCGGGCAATTCCATCTCTATACGCTGGTGATGATCTGTCAGGCGCTGGCCGTGCGCGGCGGCGCGCGGGGGGAGGACATGACGCTGATCCGGGATCTGTTCACCCGCGATCCGCGCAACCTTGTCCTGTTCTCGCTTTACTATACGCCGCCTGCTGATCTGCAACCGCATGACGCGCTGGCCCGCTTTATCGAGGCGATGACCCCGGTCCAGATTTCGGCGCTGCTGCGCAATGTCACCTTCGCCTCCGTCCGGCTGTTCAACGAATCGTTGCACCAGCGCCGACTGCTCGCCCGGCCCTATGAGCTGATCGTGGCCCGTCATGGCACCGACCATGTGCCACCTGAAGTTGAAGCTGTGATGCGTGGCTCTGGCGCAGGGTGGTAAAAAGCCATATTTCCGCCCGATTTCGCAATTTTCAAATAATTCTGCAACGATTTGGCGCTAAAGAATGCGCGTTCAGTCACGAGTGTCCGGTTTAGTGTCATGCCATGGGGCTACGGCTTCCAGACGTGGGGCGCGTGTCCGGAAATAGCGTATCTCACATGCTCCCCACCTCGCCATTGGCTGGGCGTGGGGGCATGTGGCGGCGCCAGCCTTGCCTGCGCCAGACCCCCATCCGCCATTTGAACCCGTGCGTCTCAGGCCGGGCGGTGCAACCGCGCTGCCGGAGCCGCCACATGACCGATCCCACCGTGGCAGCTGCCCGCCCCGCCGATGCGGATCACCCCGAAGACGCGCAGATCGTGCGCGCCTATCTGGATGCATCAACGGTGCCCGATCCCGAAACCGCCGCCAACTACGTGGCGCGGGCAGGGCTGCCTGCGGGTCAGGTCAGCCCGCCCAGACGGCGCACCTCCGCGCCGACGGTTTCGCCATCTTCGGCGCCCAAGGCCGCCGCGATGCCCGATGCCTCCCCCGTGGCGAAGGCCGTGCCCATCACCCGCAGCGAGCCATAGGCAAAGGGATCGGCGCCCACGACCCGGCCCGCAAGCCACAGGTTATCAAGCCCGCGCACCCGCAAACTGTCGAGCGGGACGGAGGCATAGCCCGGCCCGCCCACGGAATGATAGACGGGCTTGCCCGCCTCGCCATGCAACTCCGCCGGCCACGCGGCGCGGGCGACGCTGTCAGAACGTTGCCGCCCGGAGGTCAGGTCATGGCCCGTCACCTCGTAGCGGGTTGCCGGGTGGCGGCTTTCGCGGATGCCGATCTGCGGCCCGGTCTGTGCCAGATAGCAGCGCTCGAATCCCGGCACATGCTGGCGCAGCATCTCCACATAGTCATGCGCCATGGCCCGCGCGCGCTGCTCCGCCCATGTGAACGCGCCGGAGCCCAGATCGCTCAGTGGCAGGTCGATGATCATCCACCACATATCGCCGGTGCCGGGAATGCGGGTGTAGATGCCGCCATCGTCGCGGGTAATGGGAAACGCCCCGTCCACATTGTAGCGCTGGATCGCCGCGCGGATCGCGTCGCGGTCGAACGGCACGTTCGGGTCCAGCCCGCCGATGCGGATGGGGGCGGAGACGGCCTGCAACCGGCCTTGATCGTCGCCCTCGCGCATGGTGACCCCGGCCACCAGCGACAGGTTGGCATCACCCGTGGCATCGACATAGCCTTCGGCGGCAATGCGGCGGCGTCCCTCCATGCCTGCGACGGTGACGGATTCGATCCGGCTGGCGGTGCGGGTGGCGGCGGCGACGCGCGAATGCAGCAGCACATCGACACCATGATCGGCCAGCACCCGGTCCAGCGCCAGCTTCAGCCCTTCGGGGTTCAGCAGGATGATCCAGTTGCCGGTCGTTTCCGAATTATGCGCCGCGCCGTCCATGCCGATGGCGCGCATCGCGTCGAGCACCAGATCCCCGGCGCCGCCCACGGCCTTGACCGGTTCGCGGCCCTGTTGAAAGAACCCGCAATAGGCCAGCACCTGCGAGGTCGTCGCCGCCCCGCCGAGAAAGCCATATTTCTCGACCAGACAGACCTTGGCCCCGGCGCGGGCCGCGCCCAATGCGGCGCCGACGCCACCGGCGCCGCCCCCCGCCACGATGACATCGTATTCGCTTTCGATCTTGCGGCTCATGTGCGCCACCCAAGCAGATGCTTCTCGATCATCCCGACGGCCCCCGACAGGATCACGCCCAGAAGCGACAGGATCGTCACACCGGCGAACAGACGCTCCAGATCATAGAGCGAGCCCGCCTGCAGGATGTAGGCCCCGATGCCGTGCTCCGCGCCCAGCATTTCGGCGGCAACCAGCAGGATGATCGCGATGGCAAGGCTGACACGCAGGCCCGACAGGATGCCCGGCATCGCGCCTGGCAACACGATGCGCAGCACCACCGTGGTCCATTTCAGGCCAAAGCTCTGGCCCATGCGGATGAGCGAGCGGTCGACGTTATCCACCGCGCCATAGGTCGCCACGACCGTTGGCGTAAAGGTGCCAAACGCGATCAGCGCGTATTTCGAGGCCTCGTCGATGCCGAACCAGATCACGAAAAGCGGCAACAGCGCGATTTTCGGGATCGGGAACAGCGCCGCGACCAGCGGCACCAGACCGGCGCGGGCCACCGAAAACAGCCCGATCATCACGCCGACGGCGATGCCCACCGTCGCGCCCAGCGTGCCGCCGACCAGCAGCCGCATCAGCGACGGCCCCAGATTGGTCCAGAGCGCGCCAGAGGCCGCTAGATCCCACAGGGTCAGGAACACATCGGACGGGCGCGGCACGGTCAGGGGCGAGATGAACCCGACCCGCGTGCCCCATTCCAGAAACGCGATCAGCGCCACGAAAACCGCCAGCCCGACCCACCGGGGGGAGGAGGGGCGGAAACCGCCGCCACGGAATTCGACCGGGCGCGCGGCGGGGGAAGGCGCGGGCGCGGACGCAGCAGCGCGGGGCGGGGTATGCGCGGTGATATCAGTCATTGACCAGCTCCATATCGGCGGCCTCGGCCTCGGCCCGCATCAGGGCCCAGAGGTGATTTTGCGTGCGCTCCAACGCGGGGTCGGCAGACCTGCGCTCGTTCAGCGGGGTGTCGATTTCGACGATTTCGCAGATCTCGCCGGGGCGACGGGACAACACGACGATGCGATGCCCCAGCCGCACCGCTTCGGCGAGGTTGTGGGTGACGTAGACGGCAGTGAACGGCGCGCGGGTCCACAGCCCGACCAGATCGTCCATCAGCAATTCGCGGGTCTGGCTGTCCAGCGCCGAAAGCGGCTCGTCCATCAGCAGAACCGCGGGGTTCACCGCGAGCGCGCGGGCAATCGCCACCCGCTGTTTCATGCCGCCCGACAACTGTTTGGGCAGGGCCTTGCGGAAATCGCTCAGCTTGGTGCGGGCCAGCACATCGGCGATGATCGCCTCGGCCCGCGCGCCGCGCACACCGTGATCCGACAGCACCAGCGAAATGTTGCCCTCCACCGTGCGCCACGGCAGCAAGGCGAAGTCCTGAAACACATAGGTCAGCGGGTTGATGCTATCCGCTGGCGGCTCGCCCACCTGACTGACGCGCCCGACGGTAGGCCGCTCCAGCCCGCCCAGAAACCGCAGCAGGGTGGATTTGCCACAGCCCGAAGGCCCGACGATGCAGACGATCCGGCCTTCGGGAATGGCGAGATCGATATTACGGATGACCTCGACATCACCATAGTGATGCGAGACCCCTTCGAGTCTGAGTTCCATGTGGGGACTTCCAATGGCTTGCGGAACGGCGACCGCGGACCTCCCGCGACGCCGTTCCGACCGGGTCAGGACAGGATGTCGACGTAGCTTTCGTCCACCAGCGTTTCGTAGCTGATGGAGGATTTGACGAGATCCTCGGATTTGAACCAATCGAGCTGGTCCATGACGGAATTGCGGTTCAGCGCCATGTCGGCGTTGATGCGCATCGCGCCGTTGACGATGGGGTCGCGGGCGTCTTCGAGGCTGCGATCGGGGTAGACGTAGCTGGCGAGCAGGGCGATCACTGCTTCGCGCTCGGCCTCATCGGCGGTCTGGTCAATGAGCGCTGCGTTGAAATCCGCCGCACCGCGCGACAGCGCCTGTAGGAAGGCGCGGGTCTGCTCGGTCTCATTTTCTGCGGTCTTGGCCGAGGTGAAGACGGTCGTGACCTGATAGTCGGGGATGTAATCGGCCACTTCGCCGATGATCTGCACGGCCCCGGCATCGGCCAGCGGCTTGGCAATATGGGGCACGATGGACCACGCATCGATCTGGCCCGACTTGATCGCGCCGATCACCGCGCCGGTTTTTTGCAGCGGCTTGTATTTCAGCGACACGCCTTCGGCGGCGGCGATGCGCGAGCCCATGTAATGGAACGACGAGCCAGCCTGCGTCATGCCAAAGCTGCGACCGTCAAGATCAGCCGGGGTTTTCAGCCCGGCTTCGAACGCGGCGTTGGAGGCGAGGATTTTCTGACCGGAGATGCCTTTCTCCTCGGACAGCGCGCCGCCGATGACCTTGGTCACGCCCTTCTCGGCCAGCGAAATCAGCCCGCCGGAAATCGCGGTCATGGCATAGCCGGTATCGCCGGACGCGATGGCCACCGCCATCGGCTGCGCCGCCTCGAAGAAATCGAATTCAACATCGAGCCCGGCCTCGGCGAAATAGCCGCGCTCCTGCGCGATGTAGCTCGGTGCATGGCTGACGAAACGCAGCGCGCCGACGCTGACAGCCGTGCCGGCGCGGGCCGACCGGACAAGGAACGGCGTGGCCAGCGCGCCGCCCATCAGGCCAAGTGTGGATCTGCGGGTAAAGGTGCTCATTCGTGTCTCCTCCCATGAGCGGCCCCGAACGGGGCAGTGATGTCAGTCCGCGGAACGCGGCGGTGCCGCCTCCCTCAGGTCATGACGAATGTCGGCGATCAGGAACCGGGTCGCGGCCTCGATATCCTGATGCAGAATGGCGGTGATGATCTCGCCACGCAGGCGGCGGATCTCACGCGGGTCGCACAGCCCCTCGCGCAGCGCCGCCAGACGGAACCGGCGGGACTGGTCGAGCAGTTGCGTCAGAACGCGGATCATGCGGGGCGAGCCACAGGCCGATATCAGCGCCAGATGCAGCGCGCGCCCGGCTTCGTCCCACATCATGACCGCGCCGTCGGGATCGGCCAGCAAGGCATCGGTCGCGCGGTCGGCGGCGTGCTGCGCGGCGATCACGCGCCCTTCCCAATCCACATCGGGATGGCGCATCGACCAGCCAAGCGCGAGCGGCTCCAATTCGGCCCGCATGCGGATGATGTCGCGCAGGTCCTCCTCGGTGGCCGAGGCCACGCGAAACCCCCGCTGTGCGGAGGCTTCGACCAGCCCTTCGGAGGCCAGCAAGGTCAGCGCCTCGCGCACCGAATGGTTCGAGCCGCCATAATGGCTGCGCAGGTCTTCGATCTTCAGCTTCGCATCGGGGGGCAATTCGCCAAAGGCAATGTCCTTGCGCAGCGTCGCGGCCAGCACGGATACGACCGTTTCGCTGGTTCGAGCGGCAGATTTGCGGGTGAACATTGGCCGGACCCCTGTGGGTGAGTGGTGGTGCCACGCGCGATGCGTGGCGAAGTGATGGCGAAGCGGAATTGTGGCAGGACGGATCGACAAGACCCGCCGTTCGTGAGTGGTTTGCAAAAACGTGTAACATTTTTAGAAGTGTTCGATTATATCCGTCAAGGGACTTGTCGATATTCGTCGTTGGAGGAGAATTTTGTCATGGAAACCAATATGATCGCGACCCGCGTCATCCCGATCCTTGGCCATCCGGTGGCTCAGGTCGCGACGCCTGCGCTGTGGAATGCGGTGTTTGCCGCGCGGGGACAGGACGCCGTATGCGTACCGATCGATCTGCCCCCTGCGGGGCTTCCGGCCTTTTTCGAATGGGTGCGGATGGCCGATAACGTGCCGGGTTTTCTAACGACGATTCCGCATAAGGCCGCCCTCGCCGGGATCTGCGATGAATTGGGCGAGGCGGCGGCGCTGCTGGGCGCGGCCAATACCGTGCGCAAGACCGCCAATGGCGGCTTTGCCGGAGAGATGTTCGACGGGCACGGGATGCTCGACGCCATAGCCCAGACCGGCGCCGAAATCGCAAAGGCCGATGTGGTGATCTGCGGGGCAGGGGCGGCGGGCAGCGCCATCGGGGTGGAGGTGGTGCGCCGTGGTGCCCGGCTCCTGTCGATCCTAGACCGCGACCCCGCCCGCGCCGCCACGCTGGCCCGGCAATTGGCCGATCTGGGCGGGACGACGGTGACGACCGGCTTGCCCCAGCGCGCAGACGTCCTCATCAATGCCTCACCCGCTGGCAGCCCCGGCATGGCGCCGCCGCCATTTGACGCCCCGTTGATCGCCGCGGCGGACTGTGTGGCTGACGCGCTGACCGATCCCGCCGAAACCGCGCTGCTGCGACAGGCGCGCGCGTTGGGGCGGCGCGTCGTGCGTGGCACCGACATGGCCGCCGCGCAGGCGGACAGGATGCGGCAGTTCCTTGGGCTTGGTTAAGCGCAAATCCCGGCGCAGGCCCGTAATTTCCGTGGCGGCGGGTCTAAACATTCGCGCGGCGACCGGCTATCCGATGCGCCCGCACTCACGGAGCATCAACCCTTGCATGACCGAGCGACCCGAATCCGCAGACTTCGCGAGGAGGTCACCCCCGATGGCCGTGCGGCGGCCCTGCTGGACGCCATGTTCGACCGCGCGCGCCGCTTTCCCGAATATGCGCGCGATCTGTCGGCATGGGTGGATGAAGGCAGCTGGCTGACGCTGCGCCGCGCCGCTGCGCCCTTTGGGGATTTCGGCAGCAGCCGGATCTTCGCGGGCAGTCTTTACGAACTTGACGCCGCGATGTCGCAAACGACGCCCCTGCCGGAGCGGGACACGCCCGACACCGCGACCTCCGACACCGACGCGCGCGCCGCGGAGGGGTTGTTTCCGGCCGATGCGCTGCGCGGGCGCTGACGGATCACATCACCACATCCGCGACCATGCGCGCGATGACGACCAGCAGGAACAGGCCGAACACGATTTCCAGCCGCCGGGCCGGCATTGCATGGGCCACACGGGCCCCCCACGGCGCGGCCAGCATCGAAAACGGCACCACCAGCGCCGCCGCCAGCAGATTGACATATCCCAGCGACCCCACAGGCAGATCGGGATGGCCCCAGCCCGCATAGATATAGCCGACCGTGGCGGGGATGGAGATCAGGATACCCAGCCCGGCGGAGGTCGCCACCGCCTGATGGATCGACTGGCCAAAGCTGGTCATGAACAGGTTGTTGAGGTTGCCGCCGCCGATCCCCATGAAGGTCGACAGAAACCCGATGCCAAATCCCACGCCGTTGGTCACCGGGCGCGGCGGCAGATCGCGTGCAAAGACCCAGTTGGCGCGGTTGAACAGCATCTTGACCGCGATCACCAGCGCAACCGCCGCGAATACCACGCGCAGCACATCGCCCGACACATAGCCCACGATAAACGACGCGATGATAACCCCCAGCGGCACCCAGATCGCCCAGTCGCGCAGCATCTCGGCATTGCCCGCGCCCTTCTTGCGGTGAACGATGTAGGAGCGGAACGCCGTAGGGATGATGATGGCAAGCGACGTGCCCACCGCCATATGCGCGGTGATGGCGGCATCGACGCCCAGAAGCGGAAACGCGGTAATCAGGATCGGCACGAGGATCGCGCCGCCGCCGATGCCGAACAGCCCCGCAAGGAAGCCGGAAAGCACCCCGGCCAGAGCAAGGCCGATGGCCAGCGTGATGAGGTCTGTCATGAAATTGGGTCCGATGGTTCGGCCGGGCAGGGCGGGCGTCCCGCCGCACCGACGCAGGGAGGGTCATGCAAGACCGGCCCCCATGACAGGGACCGGTTGGGGTATCAGCGGTTGGCCGCGTAATAGGCGACGCGCCGCTCCAGATAGCCGAGGAATTCCGAGATCGTGAACGCCATGGCGAACAGCACCAGCAGAACAGCCCAGAAATGTGCCATCAGGAAGTTGGTGGAGTAGAGTTCGAACAACGCACCGAACCCCGCGATCGAGATCAGCAGCTGCCCGATGATGACGCCCTTCACCGCCCGGATGATGCCGATGCGGACACCACCAAGGATTTCGGGCAGCGCCGCCCAGAAATACACCTTGTAGAAGGCATCGAACGGTTTCGCCCCAAAGGATCGCGCCATTTCCACCATCGAGCGGTTGATCTGCCGCACGCCGGTCCGCGAATTGAGGATGATGATCCAGATCGCGAACAAGGTCGTGGTGATGATGATCGATTTCATGCCGAAGCCGAAGAGCACCATCAGAACCGGAACCAGCGCGGTGAGCGGTGCACTGAGGAACACGTTGACCCACGGCAGCAGCAATTCGTCTAGCAGCCGGGACCGCCCCATCAGGATGCCCACCGGAACCCCGATCGCCACCGCAAAAAACACTCCGGCGCCAAAGGCATAGGCGGTTTCACGCAGCGCGGTCAGGAAGCTGGAGGTCGTGATGATCTCCAGCAGGGTTTCGATCACCTCGCTCAGCGGCGGGATGAAGAATGTCAGCTCAAGCTGACCGATGACTTCCCAAAGCAGCCCCCACAGCAACAGCGATGACAGGGCCGGAAGTTGGTATCCGAAAATCTTCATGCGTTACTCCACATAGCTGCGCAGCGAGGCCCAGATATCGTCGACGATGTCGAGATATTCGGGATCGCGGCGGATGCTGTCGGCTGACTTGTTGCGGAACCCGGTGGGGCGGATGATTTCCGACACGCGGGACGGGCGGGGCAGCAGGATCGCGATCTGATCGGAGACGTAGACCGCCTCCTCGATCGAGTGGGTGACGAAGATGAACGTCTTCTTTTCGTTCTGAACCAGACCCAGCAGGTCTTCCTGAAATTTACGCCGGGTCTGTTCATCGACCGCCGAAAACGGCTCGTCCATCAGCAGAACCTGCGCATCGACGGACAGGGCACGCGCCAGTCCGACCCGCTGCCGCATACCGCCGGACAGCTCATGCGGGTAGGCGTGTTCGAACCCGGCCAGACCCACTTCGCGGATGTATTTCTCCGCGATGGCCTCGCGTTCGGATTTGGCGACGCCGCGCAATTCCAGCCCGAAGGCCACGTTGCGCAGGACAGTCGCCCACGGCAGCAGCGCGAAATCCTGAAACACGAATGCGCGGTCTTCGCCCGGTCCCTTCACCGGCTTGCCGTTGACCGTCACCTCGCCCGAGGTCGGCTCCAGCAGGCCTGCGATGATCTTGAGCAGCGTGGTCTTGCCGCAGCCCGAGGGCCCCAGAAGCGAGGTCAACTGTCCCCGCGGAAATTCCAGGGTCATGTCCTTCAGCGCTTCGACTTCGCCGTAGTTTTTGCAGATGTTGCGAGTGGAGACGGCAATGTCCTGAACCGGCTCGGGGGTTTCATACACTTGCTTAATCGGAGACATAGCCACGGTCATTTCCTTTGAATAGTTGTTTTTCCGTCCGCTCCAGCAGGTTCAGGAACAGAACCGCCAAGACGATGATCGAAAAGATCGCCGCATACATGCTGGGATAGTCGGCGATGGATCGGCTGAAGGTGATGATGTCGCCGACGCCGGTGGGGGTAATCTTCAACTCCGACAGGATGGCGCCGATGAACCCGGCCGACACGCCGAGCCGCAGCCCCGAGAAGATCAGCGGCGAGGCCGCGGGAATGATGATCTTCAGAAGCATGTCGCGGCGGGTGCCCATGAAGGATTTGCACATCGCCTTGATATTTTCGGGCGTGTGGCGCACCGCGCCGGCGGTGTTCAGCACAATCACGGGCATGGCCATGATGCAGACCACGAACACTTTCGACGTCAGGCCGATGCCGTAGGCCATGACCAACAGAGGGATCAGCGCGGCCAGCGGGGCGGACTGCATGACGATGAAGATCGGCGAGACCAGCCAGTCGAAGAACTTGCTAAGCCCGATCCACACGCCAAGTCCGATCCCGAACACCGTAGAAATGGCCACGCCGACGATCAGAGGTTTCAGGGTTTCAGCGTAGGCGACCCACAGGGCCCCGTTGAGCGCCAGCTTGCCCAAGGCAATCATGGCTTCGCTGAAGGGTGGAAATGCATAGCTGACCGGAATGCGGCCTGCGATTTCCCACGCGCCGAAAATCAGGAACGCAGAAAGAAGTTTGAGCATAAGCGATCGGTTCGCCATCTGGTGTCCTCGGTCCTTGAAGTTGAAGGAGAGGACGTCGCGGATCTTGCGCCCGCGACGTCCGGGCGCAGATCAGTTCTGCGCGGCCTTCAACGGTTCGAGATACCAGAAGTCCTCGATGTTCATGGTCGCCGGATCGCCATCAAGCTGACCTGCGGCGGAATACCATTCCAGATCCGCCTGCGCGGCCCGTGCGCCGCCGCCATCGGTGCTGTAAAGCCCGGCTTCGACCGCGTCGGAATAGAACTCGTCCAGACCTTCCAGCAGGGCGGGCGGCAGTTGACCGATGGGGCCGTCGGGATTGGTTTCGCGACGGATCACGGTCGGGTCTTCGGCCATGTCCTGATAAGTGCTCAGCAGTGCATTGACGAAAATCTGAACGTCTTCGGAATTGTTCTCGATCCAGTCGAGGTTGGCAAACAGCGCCTCGTCACTGGCTTCTACCTCGAACAGGTCCAGCACGTTGAAATCCTTGCCCGCCGGGCCGCGCATCAGCTTGTTCGTGTTCGACAAGTCGATGATCGTGGCATCGGCCTGCCCGCCCATAAGCGCGGCCACCCGGTTTGACGAGCCCGGCACATAGGAGCGGCTGCCAAAGGTGATGCCGATGCGATCCTCGATCACGTTGGCGATGGAGTCGGTGCCGCCGCCGCGCGAATGCAGCAGGATCGGCTCCCCGTCGAGATCTTCGAGCTTGCTGTATTTCTTGGTGGTGACTGGGAAGAATTTCAGCTTCGACAGCTGATAGATGATGCGCAGCGGAGCTTTCGAGCGCTGCATCGCGGAATAGGGCGTGCCAAAGCCGATATCCATCTGACCGCTCAGCACAGCCTGAATGGCCAGTTCCTCGTCGGAAAAGGCGGTCCATTCGTAATCCAGGCCTTCGGCCTTGGCCCGGTCCAGCGCCACGAAGAACGCGGCAAGCTCGTCGGACGGGGTTTCGGCAAGGGCAATTTTCACGGTGTCGGCGGCCGCTGCGCCGGGGCTCAGCAGCGTCACGGCGACGATTGCGCCGGCAGCCAGGCTGGTCGCGGATTTCAGAAACGTCTTCATAATCTTCCTCCCTGTAAGATCAAATTCGACTGGTTGTCTCCGGGTGGCCCCCTCCTCCAAGCAGGGCCGCCGGATCATCGTTCAGATTTCTCCGAACAATCGCGCGGAGACCGAACCGATATGTCGCCGCATCGCATCATGCGCCCAAGTGTGATCATGGGCGGCGATGGCACTGGCGATGGTCCGGTGCTCTACAAAACTGGTATGGGTGCGGGGCGGGCGTTCGGTGGCGCGCACGACATTGCGATTGGCCACGCCGCGCCGCTGATTGTTGACCTGCAAGAACAGCGACACAAGAAGCGGGTTGTCTGTCGCCTCGGCGATGGCCTGATGCAATTCGTCATCCCATGCCTCGTATCCTGCCCAATCCTCCGCCTCTTCGCAGCCGCGCACCGCCTCTTCGATCCGGCCTACCGCCGCGGCGGAGGCGTTGATCGCGGCCTCGCGGGCAATGGCGGGTTCCAGACACAGCCGGGCGCGCACCATTTTCACCGGGCTCAACTGGCGGGCGATGTCGTTGATATTGCCGGGAAAGGGCACGGTGTTATTCGCCGCGGGCTCGGCCTTACCGTTGCGCAGCGCGTCATCGGCGGCCTCGGACAGAAACGTGCCCTTGCCTACATGGCGCCAGATCACGCCTTGCTGTTCCAGCACGTCGAGCGCACGGCGCAGGGTGGCGCGCTTCATCCCCAGCGTTTCGGTCAGCACCCGTTCGGGCGGCAGCCGGTCACCGGGTCCGAAATCTCCCTCGGCGATATAGGCCTTCAGGCCAGCTAGTCCGGGGGCGGCATATCGCGACATCCTGTCACCTTTGTTCGGGGCGTCAATTGGTCAACCAATATGGCCTTATCGCGGCCAATGAGTCGAGTATTGCCGAAATATGCGCCAGTTCAAGAAGAATAATCTCGATAAACCGGATTAATCCAGATTGATTGGTTGCGAAACCTGCGCTACTCCTTGGGCGATACCGCATCCATGAGGAGGAAAGAATGTCGGAGTATGTTATTGATAAGCCTGAGATAACAGGCTTGCCAGTCGCGGGTGAGGACGCGCTGTTCCCGGTGCGCCGCGTCTATTGCATTGGTCGCAATTACGCCGCCCACGCCATCGAGATGGGCCATGACCCGGATCGGGAGCCGCCGTTCTTCTTCCAGAAAAATCCCAATAACCTCGATCCGTCGGGCGAATTTCCCTATCCGCCGCATTCCGAGGACGTGCACTACGAAGTCGAAATGGCCGTCATGCTGGGCAAGGGCGGCGTCAACGTCGCCATCGACGACGCGATGGACCTTGTCTACGGCTATGCGCTGTCGCTCGACATGACGCGCCGCGATCTGCAAGGCGTGGCCAAGAAGATGGGCCGCCCGTGGGAGATCGGTAAAGCGTTCGAGCGTTCCGCCCCGATCGGCCCGATTCACCCCGCAAGCAAAGTCGGCCATCTCGACAGCGGTCGCGTCACGCTGGAGGTGAACGGCGAGGTGAAGCAGGAAGGCGACCTGAACCAGATGATCTGGAAAGTGCCGGAAATGATCTCCTACCTGTCGGAATATTTCGAGCTTGCCCCCGGCGACGTGATCCTGTCCGGCACGCCCTCCGGTGTCGGCCCGATCCAGAAGGGCGACACCATGACCATCAGCGTCGAAGGCTTGGGCTCGATGGACGTGAAAGTGGTCTAAGGCCGCGCCACAAGCACACAGACAAACGGCCCCGTAAAGGGGCCGTTTTGCATTGTAACGTTGGTCGTCAGGCGACGCGGTTAAAAATTACATAAGATGGATTACCAGAGCTTTAATGCACCGGACTTAGGACGCGCGCGCTAGACCGCACTCCGTGCCGCCCAGAGCGCCCCGCGGCGGATGATCTCCGTCACCTGAGACGTTTTCAGATCTGCTAGTTCATGCCCGATCGAGCAATAGAACACCCGGCCCTTGTCCCAGCGCCGTTTCCACACCACCGGAATCACCGTGCCCTCGATCCACCACAGATGGTCCCCGGAGAATGTCGTGGTGGCCAGAACCTCGTTCGACGGGTCCACCAGCATGTAATACTGCTCCGATTTCAGGCGGAAACTGCGGATGCCCTGCACGATCGGATCATCGGGCCGACAGATGGTGACGTCGTAATCAATGTAATCCTCGGCAGGCTGGAGGTTATCGGGCCAGCCGGGCGGATGCGCGACGAATTGGCCGCCGATCAGGAAATGATAGGTCGGCCTGTCGCGAAACGCGTCGCCCATATGCCCGTGCCAACCCGCGATGCCACAGCCGTCACCGATGAGCTTCAGCAGCCCGTCTTCTTGCGCTTTAGTCATATTGCCGAACTCTTCGCGGTGGCCGGAGCGGGCGGACGACCAGATCGGCGTGATCAGGTCCAGATCCGCCAGATCGCCGGGCCGCTCCAACGGCTCCAACGTGTCATAGACATCGACGGTAAACCCGTTGGCCAGCAACAGATCGCGATACCAGTCGGCAAAGGCGGTCGGGTCGTGGCCTTCCCAGCCACCGACGAAAAGTGCGGCTTTCATGATTTCAAATCCCTCATGTAGCGTAGAACCGCCGCCATATCCTGCGCCCCCAATCCGCCCGCTTCGGCGGCCTTGAGCATTTGCAATGTGACGTCGCCCTGCGGCATGGCCACGCCATAGGTCGCTGACAGGGCCGCGGCCAATTCCATATCCTTGCGGGCAAGCGAGACGGTGAACGTGACCTCGTCCGATTGGTCGAGATAGAGCGGTCGGCGGAATTTCAGCATCGGCGCGCAGGCAGCACTCGCTTCGATCACGTCAAAGGCCCGTGTCGGATCAATCCCCGCCGCACCGGCAAGCGTCATCGCCTCCGCCAAGGTCTGGTTGATGCCGTGGATCAGGGTGTTCACCGCCAGCTTCATGACCGCGCCCGCGCCCACCTCGCCCAGACAGATCGTTTGCCGTCCCATCGCATCGAACAGCGGCATGTAGGGGGCCGCGGTCGCCGCATCACAGCCCGCGATAATCAGCAGATCCCGCGCCTTGGCCGCCGGGGTGGAGCCCGAAACCGGCGCATCGATCACGCAGGCCCCTGCCGGGGCGGCCTCCGACAATTGCCGGATATGGTCGGGGCTCATCGTGCCCATTTCGATGAACGCCGCCGTGCCCTGCCCGGCGAAAAGCCCATCAGACCCGAAATGCACCTCCTCGGACGCGCTGTCATCGGCCAGCATCGTCAGGACGGCATCGCGATCCGTCGCCAGATCCCTGAGGCTGCGGGTCACGCCGCAGCCTGTGTCAGAGGCGAATGCGCGGGCTTTCTCCGCACTGCGGTTCCAGACCGTCACCTCGTGCCCGTCGGCGATCAGATTGCGGGCCATATGCACGCCCATCCGGCCCAATCCGGCAAATCCGACGCGCATCATGCCACCTTCTCCGCCGACAGTCCCGAAATGGCTTG
The DNA here is from genome assembly GCF_002504165.1 of Pacificitalea manganoxidans. Lineage (GTDB taxonomy): Bacteria > Pseudomonadota > Alphaproteobacteria > Rhodobacterales > Rhodobacteraceae > Pacificitalea > Pacificitalea manganoxidans. Next base: position 15,547 of record NZ_CP021405.1, on the reverse strand, counting down.
GATCAGGTTTTCCTCCGTCACCTCGTCCGAGGTGAATGTGCGCATGATCTGCCCCGAATACATCGCCACGATCCGGTCGGCGACATGCAGCACCTCGGGCATTTCCGAACTGATGACCATGACCGCGTAGCCCTGTGCGGCCAGCGCGCGAAGCAGTTTGTGAATCTCCGATTTGCTGCCCACGTCGATGCCGCGCGTCGGTTCGTCCACGATCAGCACATTGGGATGCATCGACAGCCATTTGGCGATCACGATCTTCTGCTGGTTGCCTCCGGACAGATGACCGACCTGCTGTTTCCAACTGGGCGTGCGAATGTCGAGCTTCTCCCGGTAGTGATCGAAAATGGCGATGCCCGCGCCTTCGGCAACGAAGGGGCCGGTCTTGATGTCGCCGACCTGTGGCAAGGTCATGTTGTCCCGGCAATTCATGCCCAGAACCAGCCCCTGTCCCTTGCGATCCTCCGGCACCAGCGAAATGCCCCGCGCGATGGCATCAGCGGGAGAGCTGATCGTGACGGCCTCGCCCTCCAGCAAAATCTCCCCGCCCGAGGGGGCGCGCAGGCCGAACAGCGTCTCGGCGATTTCGGTGCGCCCGGCCCCAACCAGCCCGTAAAACCCCACGACCTCGCCCCGGCGCACCTGAAAGCTGACATCCCGATACAGCGCGCCGCAGCTGAGGTTGCGCACCTCCAGCGCCACGTCACCCAGATCATGGGTCGTTTCATTGCGGCTCAGGTCCAGCTTGCGCCCGATCATCATCTGCGTCACGGCCTCCTCGGTGGTGTCCGCCGTGTTGACCGTGCCCTGATACTGCCCGTCGCGCAGGATGGTCACGCGGTCGGTGATCTTGAAAATCTCTTCCATCCGGTGCGAGATATAGACGATCCCGACCCCATCGGCCTGCAGATCGGCGATCACCTCGAACAGCACGACCTTCTCGGCATCGGTCAGCGACGCGGTCGGCTCGTCAAAGATCACCGCCTTGGCATCGACCGTCAGCGCCCGCGCGATTTCGACCATCTGCTGGTTGGCAATCGACAGATCCCCCACCCGCCGCGTGGCATCGAACCCCACATTCAGTTTTTTGAGGATGGCGTTGGTGTTGTCGTACAGCGTGGCCCAATCCACCCGCCCAAAGGACCGCCGTGGCAATTCGCCCAGATAGATGTTCTCGGCAACGCTCAACTCTTCCGCAAGGCTCAGTTCCTGATGAATGAAAACGATGCCCTTGGCCTTGGCCTCCAGCGGGCCGGTCATGCTGACCTTTTCATCGGCCATATAAATGGAGCCGCCGTCCGGCTGATGGATGCCGCCGAGCACCTTCATCAACGTGGATTTGCCAGCGCCGTTTTCCCCCATCAGCGCATGCACTTCGCCCGGCATGACAGAAAAGGACACCCCGTCCAGCGCCCGCACGCCGGGAAAGGTCTTTACGATATTTTCAAGCCGCAGAACTGGATTTGGACGGGTCATACGCGTAGCTCCTGCTTGCCCTTGATGTTGAGTTGCCGGTCGAGGATCAGCACCGCAATGAGGATCAGCCCGATCACAAAGTTCACGGTTGAGGTGTCGGCACCGATATGGCCCAGCCCCTTGCGCAGAAGCTGGATCGCGATCACCCCGCCGAACGTGCCGATAACGCTGCCCGCCCCGCCTGTGATCTTGGTCCCGCCCAGCACGACCGCAGTAATCACCCATAGCTCGTAGAGCTGCCCGTCATTGGGATTGACCGATCCGCTTTCGGAATAGAAGACCACCGCCGACAGCGCGGCAAGAAAGCCGATGATCGCGAAATTGATCGTCATATGCGGCCCGACCCGAATGCCCGCATTGACCGCAGCTTCGCGATTGTCGCCGATGGCATAGGCGTTGCGCCCATGCACCGTGCGGGCCATCAGAAACCAGATCGCAAGCGTCACGCCTAGCAAAAACCATGTCGCGGTGGCGAGGCCCAGAAACTCCGCCTCGGCGAAATCCACCAGCGTCCAGTTCAAATGACTGGTCGGGTTTTCGCCGTTGAACATGAACACGATCCCGCGAAACCCCAGCATCGACCCCAGCGTAACGATGAAGGCATCGACCCCGGTCTTCCAGACGATGACCCCGTTCAGCGCCCCCAGCACCGTGCCCGCGGCAAGTGCCAGAAGCCATGACACCGGGATCACCCAATCGCCCAGCCCGGCAAAGATCGGCCATGTCAGGCTGTCGAGCAGGACAATCGCCGAAATCGCGAACGTCGCGCCGACGCTCAGATCGATATTGCCGTTCACCATCACGATGGTCATGCCCATGGCGATGATGCCGATCGGGGCGGACTGCTTGAGCAGCAGCATCATGTTTTCGTAATCCATGAACGCTTTGTCAGACAGCGACAGGAATTCCCCCGCGACCGAGAAGAACGCCAGCTCCAGCACGACAAAGCCCCAGATCGCGCCGCCTTTCAGGGATTTGATCAGTGAACTTTTCCGCATGATCTGTCCTTTCGTTCACGCGATGGGGGACAACAGCTTGCCCCGCTTGGCCGCGATATCGAGCCAGACCGCAAGGATGATGATGATCCATGTCACGACGAACTGGACGTAGAATGGCAGCCCGAGGATCAGCAGGCCATTTTGGATAAATCCGAGGATCAGCACCCCGATGACGGTTTTAAAGATCGTGCCCGATCCGCCTAGCAAAGACGCCCCGCCAAGGATGACCGCCGCCAGCACCTCCAGCTCCATCCCCTGCCCGACCGTGTTCTGTGAGCCAAGCGACCGGCTTGCCTGAATCAAACCCGCCGTGGCCACGCATCCCGCTGAAATCAGGTAGCAAAAGAATACGGTCCGGGCCCGGTGGATGCCCGAAAACGTCGCCGCGGTGCCGTTGCCGCCGACCGCGTAGACCTTGCGCCCGAACGGGGTGCGCGACAGCACCAGCCCCAGCACCGCCGCCAGCCCGACGAAAAGCGCAATCGGCACCGGGAAGCCCAGCACATCGCCCTGACCGAATACGCCGATCCAAGTGCTTTCCTTATCTGCCACATCCATGTTTTTGCCGCCCGAATAGGTCAGCGTCAGCCCGTGGATGGCAGACAGCATGCCAAGCGTCACGATCAGGGAATTGAGCTTCAGATAGCCGACCAGAATGCCGATCAGCGCGCCCAGGGCCAAGGTCATCACGAACATCGCCGGGATCGCCAGACCCGGGCCGATCTTATCGTGCAGGTCCAGCACCACGATGGTTGAAAACGACATCATCGACCCGACCGACAGGTCCAGATTGCCGCTGATGACCACGAACGTAACGCCAAGCGCCATCACGCCGAGGATGGCGGAGGAGCGCACGACGCTCAGCACATTGTCCGGCGTCAGGAATTTCGGATTGGCCACGGTGAACACGATCATGAACACCGCAAACGCGATCAGGATGCCCTGTTTCGCCAGTATGCTGCCGATCTTGTGTTTGGTCAGCGTCACTGTCCCCTCCCTCCCTAGGCCGGTCTGCGCAGCCGCCTGCGCGCGGTGGTCTGATCCCGCCCGGACGGTCAAACCAGTGTCATCCCGCCGTCGATCATCACGATCTGACCGGTCATGTAATCGCTGTCCTTCGACGCCAGAAACGTCGTGGTGCCGGTGATGTCGCCGGGCGTCGCGACGCGGCCTTTCAGGATGTCAGAGGAAAACTCCTCCATCGCCTGACCCGGTCGCTCCGCCGCGCCGATCTCCATCAGATCCTGATCGACCTGCTCCCACATTTCCGTGGCCACCACGCCGGGGGCAAAGCCGGTCACGGTGATATCATGCCGGGCCAGTCCCCGCGCCCCGGCCTGCGTCAGCGAGATGACCGCCGATTTCGACGCACAATACGGCGCGACATTATCGAACCCCTGCCTGCTGGCAATGGAGGCCGTGTTAATGATCTTGCCGCCGTTGCCCTGCGCGATCATCTGGCGGGCGGCCTCCTGCATGCCGATCAGGCAGCCAAGGCCGTTCACCCCCATGATGAAATTCCAGTTGGTTTCCGTCACATCCATGAAATTCATGGGTTTGTTGACGCCGGCATTGTTGAACATCACGTCCAGCCGGCCAAAGCGGTCCACGGTATGGCGGATCATGGCGCGCACCGTGTCGCGGTCAGTCACATCGACCTGCGCGCATGTCACCGCAGCGGCACGCCCGCCCATACGGGTGCGGTTCGCCGTGGCGACCTCGGCCACCTTGTCGCCGTTGATATCCGCGAAACAGACCTGCGCGCCCTCATCGAGCAACGCCTCGCCAATCGCACGGCCAATGCCCTGCGCGGCCCCGGTCACGATACAAACCTTGCCGGATAAACGTCCCATGCCACGCCCTCCCCTGCGCGAATTTCCGAAATAGGATCGGCGCGGGGCGCGGCAGATACGATCCCGCGCCCCGGCCTGGGAGGCGCCCTAGAACACGGGCTTGGTGTAATCGCCCATGTTGTCTTGGGTGATCTTCGGCGTGTCGAAATAGTTGAGGAACGGCACGTCCTTGTCGTTGAGCACGTCGATGGCCGTCTGAAGCGCCGCTTCGGCGTCATCGACCGGGGATTGATAGATCGAGCCCCAGTATTCGCCCGCGCCCATCGCCTCATACCCGACGGAGAAGTTCGTGGCCCCGACGAAGATGATGCCCTCGCGGCCCGCGGCCTTGGCGGCGTTCAACGCGCCCACCCCCATATTGTCATCCCCGGCATAGACGCCATCGATATCGTCATATTTGACGAGGAAGGCCTCCATCACCTGCTGCGATTTCTCGCGGTTCCAGTCGCCCGGCTGGGTGTCGACGATCGTGACACTGGGGCAAACTTCGGGCAGGCGATCCTCGAACCCCTTGGCGCGCTCGATCGCGGTCGTGTAGCCGGGCTGGCCGGTGATGTGGACGACCTTCGCCTCCTCGGCGATGCCCATATCCTTGAACTTGTCGCACATGATCTCGGCGGAGCGCGCGCCTTGCGTGATGTTGTCGGGCCCCGAGAAGGACGCGACGAAATCGAAACCGGCTTCGGCGATATTGGAATTCGTCACGATGACCGGGATGCCGGCCTTATGCGCCTTGCGCACAGCGGGGATCACGGCCTCGCCATTGGTGGGCCAGATGATGATTGCGTCAACTTCCTGCTGGATCAGATCTTCGACCTGGGCAATCTGGCGGGCCACGTCGCCACCGGCGTCCAGCACCACGGCCTCGACATCGGGGTTTTCTTCGGCCGCGGCGATGAAGGCCTTCTCATAGGTCGTTTGATAGCTGTCGACGCCCACGTTGTTCTGCGTGATGCCGATCTTCATCGCCTCGGCGGACGCAACGCTGCCCCCTGCGACAAGCGCGGTGGTCGCGGCAAGTGTATAGAAAAGTTTCATTTTTCTCCTCCCAGAGTAACCAGTCTCAGTCAGGGCAGGGGATCGCCTGCGCAATGTGCAGCGTCCAGAGCCTCTGTCGACTGAAGCTGAAAATGCCTGTGCTTTGTCCGCAAAGATGCAAACAAATTATCCGTTTTGAACAATCATATCTCCAAAATGGATTTTTTCGCCATATCGGGCAACTATCAGAATGGACAACCATAAGGAGCGCCAAGGTGAACGAGTCTGAATTATCCAAATTGGTACGAGTAATGGCGCACCCCGGACAGCGCAACGCAGTGAGCCCCGACAAGACGATGTATGCAATGAGAGGACAGGATTTCACCCAGCAGACCCTGCATCATGAGCAGGCCGATATGCGTGTGGTCCTGACCTATCTGGAAAGCCTCGCCGATGAATTAGAAGACACCGGCAATCTGATGGCACCGCACCCTCGGCTGCGGATGTCGATGCATCTGCTGCAAGGGCATCTGGACGGCAAACCCGTGACGCCCACCTCGCTGATCGATGCCAGTCGGGTGCCCTATGCAACGGCGAACCGACGGCTGAAGGATATGCTCGACGCCGGATTGATCGAGCAACGCCCACGCACCAAAAGCGGCAGAAGTTTCTCCCTGCATCCCAGCGAAAAACTCATTTCACAATGGATGCAATTGTCCGACCGCATCCGGCGCCTGTCGAAACAGCATTTCGGCGATGCAGGCGACCCCGCCACCGCCAGCGATTATTACTTTGGCGGTAGTTATACCGCCGGGCAGACCATCCCGCCGCTCAGCGTTCGCTCAGAATTGCTAAAGATTTCCGGTGGCTTGCGCGTTCTGGTTCATGGCGATCCGACCTTTATGGTCATGGAAAACCTGAAACGCCAATTCGAGCAGAACCTTGGCGCGCCGATCAGCCAGCGCGCGTTTTCCATTGATCGCCTGCGCGAAGAGGCCCTGCGCAACGCCGAGCGCCCGACCAGCCGTTACGACATCATCGCGGTCGACCTGCCGTGGATCGGGGAGTTCGCCGAGAGTGGCGTGTTGCTGCCGCTCGATGAGGTAATGGATATCGCCCGGCTCGACCCGGCCGATTTCCATCCCGCCGGGTGGCAGGCCGCGCATTGGGGAGGCCGCGCCTATGGGGTGCCCGCACAGACCACGCCGGAATTGCTGTTCTATCGCCGCGACCTGTTTGCCGAGGCGGGCCTGCTGCCGCCGACGCGGACGGACGAATTGCTTGACGCGGCGCGTGTGTTCCACACCCCGCGCAAGGGCCGTTACGGCATCGCGTGGAATGCGGCGCGGGGCACGGCTCTTGGCACTACGGTCTTGATGACGATGGCGGATTTCGGGCAGCCGGTGCTGAACCTGCCTCGTGTCGCCGGAGGGTTCGGCACCGATCATCTGGCGGGCGGAGACTACCGCGCGACGATCGACACCGAAGCGGGTCTGCGGGCCGCCGAATTCATGATGGAGCTGCTTGAGTATTCGCCCCCCGATATCCTGTCGATGTCGTGGTATGAGCGGGTCCGCCCCTATGCCGCAGGGACGGTCGCGATGGCCTATGGCTACACGCTTCTGGCACCGTATTTCGAACTGGATGAGACCTCCCCCGCATTTGGGCAGACGGGCTATCTGCCGCATCCGGCAGGCCCCGGCGCCACGCCGGTTGCGCCGGTCGGCGGCTATGTCATGGGCATCCCCGCCAACCTGTCGCCTGAGCGGCGCGAGGCGGCGGTGGAAGCGTTGACGCTGTTCACCTCGCCCGAGGCGCAGAAACTTTATGTGCAAAACGGCAGCCGGACCAACCCGCGCTATTGCGTGGCCGCCGACCCGCAGGTGCGGCGCAGCTCCCCCATTTTCGAGGCGGTGGACGGCATGGCGTGGCGGGACGAATTGCAATTCTGGCCGCGCCCGCCGGTGCCCGAAAACGCCGGGCTGGTGCAGATCTGCGGCGAGGAATTTCACGACATGCTGCGGCGCACCATCACCCCGCGCGAGGCGCTCGCGCGTGCGCAGGCCCGCGCCGACGCCCTGATACGATCACATACCTGATCGCCATGATCTGAGGAGGAGACACACATGGATGCAGAACGCCTGAAAGGTAAGAACATTCTGATCACCGGTGCCGCGCGCGGCATGGGCGCGGCGAACGCGGAACATTTCGCCGAGCAGGGCGCCAATGTGTGTCTAGGCGATCTGAACCGCGCCGAAGCGCAGGATATGGCCGACAGCATCAACAAACGCGGCGGCGGCAAAGCCATCGCCGTTGAGATGGACGTGACCAAGCGCGAGGACAACGCCGCCGCCGTCGCCGCCGTCGTCGATGCCTTCGGCGAGATCAATGTGGGGCTGTTCAATGCGGGCCTGAACAAGCCGCGGTTCTTCATGGATATCGATGAGGACAATTGGGACCTCATCATGAACGTGAACACCAAGGCGATGTGGCTTGGCATGCAGGAAACCGCCAAGCAGATGATCGCGCAGGGCAAGAGGGACTACCCCTATAAGCTGATCAATGTCGGCTCCATCGCGTCGCGCAAGCCGCTGATCGATGTCACCGTCTACTGCACCTCGAAATACGGCTGTCTGGCGCTGACCCATTGCGGCGCGCTGGCGCTGTCGGAGCACAACATCACCGTCAACGGCTATGCGCCCGGTGTGGTCGTCACGCCGCTGTGGGAGCAGTTGGACAAGGACCTTGTCGACATAGGGTTCAAGGAGAAGGAGGGCCAAGCCTACGAGGACATCGTGCGCGACGCCCTGCAGATCAAACGCGTCTCCTACCCCAAGGACGTGCGTGGCACCGCAGCGTTCCTCGCCTCCCCCGATAGCGATTACATGACGGGTCAGATGATCCATATCGATGGCGGCTGGTGCATCCAGTAAGCCACTGAATCCCGACAATAATTACTTTCAAACCTCGGGTGTCGTCCGGCACCCGGAAGGAGCCCCCATGTCCCGCGCGCTAATGCCGAACCTTCTGACGCCTCAGGATCTTGAACCCAATTGGGAGTGGCGCGAAAAGCTGCCCGCCTGGGGTCATACCTCGGTCGATTTCGAACGCCGGATCGACCATGACCGCCTGCGCCGCTACCGGCTTGCCCGGACCCGGCAGGCGCTGAAGGCGTCGAATGCGGGCACCCTGTTGCTGTTTGACGTCAACAACATCCGCTATGTCAGCGCGACGAAGATCGGCGAGTGGGAGCGGGACAAAATGTGCCGCTTCTGCCTGCTGACTGGGGACGACTCCCCCTATGTCTGGGATTTCGGCTCAGCCGCGCAGCATCATAAGCTTTATGCCGATTGGCTGGAGCCGGATCATTGTCTGGCGGGCGTCGTCGGGATGCGGGGAACGATCCCGCCTGAATTCGGCCTGATGCGCAAATATGCCAAACAGATCGCGGGGCTCATCCGGGATGCGGGCATGGCCGATATGCCCGTGGGCGTCGATTACGCCGAAACCGCCATGTTCCATGCGCTGCAGGAAGAAGGCCTGAACGTCGTCGACGGGCAGCAGATCATGCTGGCCGCGCGGGAGATCAAGAACTGGGACGAAATCCAGCTGCTGACGCAGGCCGCCGCGATGGTCGATGGCGTCTACCACATGATCTACGAGGAGTTGAAACCCGGCGTGCGCGAGAATGACATCGTCGCCCTGTCCAACAAGATGCTTTACGAAATGGGCTCGGACGACGTGGAGGCGATCAACGCCATTTCCGGCGAACGCTGCAATCCACATCCCCATAACTTCACCGACCGGCTATTCCGGCCCGGAGATCAGGCGTTTTTCGACATTTTGCAATCGTATCAGGGCTATCGCACCTGCTACTACCGCACGTTCAACATTGGCCGCGCAACGCCCTCGCAGAACGATGCCTACGTCAAGGCGCGCGAATGGATCGATGCCTCAATCTCCATGATCAAACCGGGTGTCAGCACCGATAAGGTCGCCGCCGTCTGGCCTAAGGCCGAAGACTTCGGCTTTCCCAACGAGGATGCCGCGTTCGGGCTGCAATTCGGTCACGGGCTGGGGCTGGCGCTGCATGAGCGGCCCATCATCAGCCGCGCGGTGTCGATGGATCACCCGATGGAGATCAAGACCGGCATGGTCTTTGCGTTGGAGACCTATTGCCCCGCCACCGACGGCTATTCCGCCGCGCGGATCGAGGAGGAGGTCGTCGTGACGGAGACCGGGTGCGAGGTCATCTCGCTCTTTCCCGCCGAAAATCTGCCCATCGCCAACCGATACTGATCCCTGCAACCGCGCGGGCCTGACGCGGTCCGACTTGTTTCCAAGGACAAGAACACATGAGCGCTGCGAAGAAGACTTCGAACACTGAGGACTATCTGCGCATGTATCGCCAGATGGTCCGCATCCGCACCTTTGAGGACCACGCAAACCAGCTGTATCTGTCGGCCAAGATGCCCGGCCTGACACATATGTATTCCGGGCAGGAGGCCGTCGCTGTCGGCATCTGCGAGGCGCTGACCGACGAGGACAAGATCACCTCGACCCATCGCGGCCATGGGCACTGCGTGGCCAAGGGCGCGAATTACAAAGAGATGTTCTGCGAACTGCTGGGCAAAGAGGAAGGCTACTGCCGGGGCAAGGGCGGGTCGATGCATATCGCCGATCAAAGCCACGGCAACCTCGGCGCGAATGCCATTGTCGGCGGCTCCATGGGCATCGCCACCGGCGCCGCGCTGCGCGCCAAATTGCAGAAATCCGATGATGTCACCGTGTGCTTCTTTGGCGACGGGGCGACCGCGCAGGGGCTGCTTTACGAGGTCATGAACATGGCCGCCCTGTGGAAGCTGCCGGTGATCTATGCCTGCGAAAACAACGGCTATTCGGAATACACCAAGACCGAAGAAATCGCTGCCGGCTCGATCACCGCGCGGGCCGAAGCGTTCGGCATCGAGGCGCATCAGGTCGACGGGCAGGACGTGCTGGCGGTCAACGCGCTGACCCAGAAATTGCTGGCACGCGCGCGCAAGGGCGAAGGGCCGTTCTTCATCGAACTCAAGACCTATCGCTATCACGGCCACCATGTCGGCGACATCAACCGGGAGTACTACCGCTCGAAGGCCGAAGAGAAGGAGTGGAAGGAAAACCGCGATCCGATCATCCGCTTCAGGGCATGGCTGATCGAGGAGGGCGTCGCGAGCGAGGCCGATATCGACGCCATGAACGCCGAGGTCGAAGACGATGCCAAGGCGGCGGTGGCGTATGCGCTGGCCGCCCCCTACCCCGACCAATCCGAAGTCGACATGCATGTCTTTACCGACATCACCCACGCCTGCGCCTGAGGGGGTATACCTATGCGAGACATCACACTTTCACAGGCGGTCAACGAAGCGCTGGCCGAAGAGATGCGCCGCGACGACACCGTGTTCATCATCGGCGAGGACGTCGCTGAGGCTGGCACGCCGTTCAAGGTGCTGTCCGGTCTGGTCGAGGAATTCGGCACCGACCGGGTCATCGACACCCCGATTTCCGAGCCGGGTTTCATGGGGATGGCCGTCGGGGCCGCGCTCACCGGCGCGCGCCCGGTGGTGGACCTGATGTTCGGGGATTTCATCTTTCTCATCATGGACCAGCTTTGCAATCAGGCGGCCAAGGCGCATTACATGTCGGGCGGCAAGCTGAACGTGCCGCTTGTCATGCGCACCAATCTCGGCGCCACCCGCCGCTCCGCCGCGCAGCACAGCCAGTCCCTGCACGCGCTCGTCGCCCATATTCCGGGGCTTAAGGTCGCGATGCCCTCCTCTGCCTATGAGGCGAAGGGGCTGATGAAAACCGCGATCCGGGACAACAATCCCGTCGTGATCTTCGAAGACAAGCTGATGTATCAGGAAAAGGCCCCGGTCCCCGAGGGCGAGCTGCTCATTCCCTTTGGCGAGGCGAATATCAAGCGCGAAGGCACCGACATCACGCTGATCGGCACATCATCCATGGTGCAGGTCTGCGAAGCGGCAGCGGCGCTGCTGGAGCAAGACGGCATCTCCGCCGAGGTGATCGACCCGCGCACCATCGTGCCGCTGGACGACGCCACGCTGCTTGCCTCTGCCCGGAAGACCAGCCGCGTCATCGTCGTGGACGAGGGGCATCAAAGCTACGGCGTGACCGGCGAAATCGCATCGCGCATCAACGAAAAGGCGTTCTACCACCTTGATGCGCCGGTGCTGCGCATGGGCGCCATGGATGTGCCGGTGCCGTTTTCCCCCGCGCTGGAGGACATCACCGTGCCCACCCCCGAACAGGTCGCGGCCAAAGCACGGATGCTTGTGGCAGGGGAGATGATCCATGCCGCATGACGTGATCCTGCCCGCTCTCGGCATGGCGCAGGAAAGCGGCATCATCGTCACTTGGCACAAACAGCCGGGCGATGCCGTCGCTGTGGGCGATCTGTTATTCGAGGTCGAAACCGACAAGGCCACGGTGGAGGTGGAGGCCCAGCATGACGGCATCCTGACCGGTGTGACGGCCAAGGCGGGCGACGAGGTGCCCGTGGGCCATGTCATCGCCCGCATCGCCGCCACGGCGGATGACGCAGATAACGATGCGGATGCGGAGCGCGCGCCCCCTGCCCCCGTCGATGGCGAACTGCCCGACGGGCGCGAGGTCATCATGCCCACGCTCGGCATGGCGCAGGACAGCGGGTTGCTGATCGGCTGGCTGGTCGCGCCCGGCGCCAAGGTTGCCGCCGACGACCCGCTGTTTGAGGTTGAGACCGACAAAAGCACGATGGAGGTGCCTGCCGGGATCGACGGCTATCTTGCGGCGCAACTGGCCGAGCCGGGCGAGGATATCCCCACCGGACAGGTCATCGCAATCATCAGCCCCGAGGCCCCGTCCGCACCCGTCACGCGCAAGGCCGTAGCAGCGCCTACGCCACCTAAATCCGCCCCCGATCGCGCCCCGGAACCCGCCCCGCCCCCACCGGCAGCGGCACAACCGAACCGCTCCGCCGATCCGTCCGGCCGCATCCTCGCCTCCCCGAAAGCGCGGCGATTGGCGCTGGAGCAGGGATTGGACCTCGCCCGCCTCAGTGCCGCAGGCGTGTCGCAGCCATTCCATGCCAAGGATATCGAAACGCTAAGGGCGATGCCGTCCGAGCCCGCCGAAACCAGCGCCACGCCCCCGCGCGCCAGCCTGCACCTGACGGCGGAAATCGCGAATGAGGGGCTGACGGACTTCACGGCTTGGGCCCGGACCACTGCCGAAATCACCGATCCGAACGCTGTGCTTGCGTCACTGGCAGGCGGCAGCCTGTCTGCGGGTGCTCGCGTCATCATCGGGGTCGAGGCGTTCGGCGCGACACAGGTGTTTGCCGTGACCGGCAGCGGCCTGCGGGCGACGCAGCGGGTCGAGGATGCAACGCCTGCACTGCTTCTGCGCGATCTGCGGCACAGCCGTGTCTGCACGCTCCGCCTTGGGGCCGAAGCAACGCCCGTGCTGACCCTGACCGCTGGGGCCGGCTCCGGTGTTGGTCTGACGCTGGAATGCGCGCCGGACCAGATGAGCCCCGCCACCGCGCTTGCGTTTCTGACCGATTTCGCCGGACGGCTGGAGCATCCGCTCCGCGCCCTGCTCTGAGATAGCAAAGGACCCGTGACATGACGTACCATGACCCTAAATTCGATCCGCTGCCGACCGACCTTTATATCGATGGCGCGTTCCGCCCCGGCGCCGACGGCACCCGGTTCGATGTGCTGAACCCGGCCACGGAAACGATCATCGCCTCTGTCGCCTCGGCCGAGATTGCCGATGCCGATGCCGCGCTGGACGCCGCCGAACGCGCCATGGCCGACTGGGCGGCGCGCACCCCGCGCGCGCGGTCCGAAGTGCTGCGCAAGGCCTGGGAGCTGATGACCGCGCGGCTCGACGATTTCGCCCATCTCATCACGCTGGAAAACGGCAAGGCCCGCGCGGATGCGATGGGGGAGGCCACCTATGCCGCCGAGTTCTTTCGCTGGTTCGCAGAAGAGGCCGTGCGCGCCGACGGGTTGATCACGCAAGCGCCCGCCTCCGGCGCGCGGATCTTGGTGCAGCACAAACCGGCGGGCTTGGCCGTGTTGGTCACCCCGTGGAATTACCCCGCCGCGATGGGCACCCGCAAAATCGCGCCTGCGCTGGCGGCGGGCTGCGGCGTCGTGATCAAGCCTGCCTCGGAAACCCCGCTGACCATGCTGGCGCTGATGCCGCTGCTGGAAGAGGCTGGCGTGCCGCCCGGTTTGGTCAATGTGCTGCCCTCGCGCCGCTCCGGCGCCTTGGTCGATCACATGCTGCACGATCCGCGTGTGCGGGTCGTCAGCTTTACCGGATCGACGGGGGTCGGGCGCAAGCTGCTGAAATCCGCCGCAGATCAGGTTCTGAAACCCGCGATGGAGTTGGGCGGCAATGCGCCGCTTTTGGTGTTCGAGGATGCCGATCTGGACGTGGCGGTCGAAGGCACGATGCTGGCCAAGATGCGCAATCTGGGCGAGGCCTGCACCGCCGCCAACCGCATCTATGTGCATCGCGACGTGGCCTCGGCCTTTACCGAAAAGCTGACCGCCGCCATGTCCGCGTTGAAGCTGGGCGATGGCACGGATCCCACCGTCGATGTCGGACCGCTGGTCAATGCCGACACCCGGGATAAGGTCGCGCAGTTCGTCGCGGACGCCGTGGCCAAGGGCGCCAAGATCGAATGCGGCGGAGCGGTGCCAGAGGGGACGGGCTATTTCTATCCACCGACCGTGTTGTCGAACGTGCCGGAAACCGCCGACTGCGTGCATGACGAAATCTTCGGCCCCGTCGCGGCGCTGCAAACCTTCACCGAAGTGGAGGACGTGATCCGCCGCGCCAACGACACCGAATACGGGCTTGTCGCTTATGTGTTTTCCGAGGACATGAAGCGCGCGTTGCAGGTCTGCGAGCGGCTCGATTACGGCATGGTGGGCCTGAACAGGGGTCTGGTATCCGATCCCGCCGCCCCGTTCGGCGGCACCAAACAATCGGGTCTGGGCCGGGAAGGCGGGCATGAAGGCATGCTCGAGTTCATGGAAACGCAATACATCTCGGCGGCATGGTGATGGGTATGGATGACATCAAGGCTTCGCCCTCCGTCCGCGCGTTGGCGCGCGAAAAGGGGATCGATCTGGAACAACTGGCCGCCACGGCGGGCCGGACCACGATCGGTCGCGAAGATCTGGAGCGCCCCGCGCCCGCAGCCCACACGGCGCAGGGCGACAGCATCTATTGGGACGTGGATCACAGCGCCTTCGGCCCGGTGCACGAAGACCCGATGAGCCGGTTTGCCCAGATCGCCGCAGGTAACCTTGCCAGCGCCAATGCCCTGATCCCGCAGGTCACCCACCACGACCGCGCCGACAGTCGCGCAATCGACGCCCTGCGACAGGCTTGGAAGGCGGAGGCTCAGGCCCGGGGCGTCAAGCTCACCGCGCTGGCCTTCCACGTCAAGGCATTGGCACGGGCGCTGCGGGATTTCCCCCGGTTCAACGCCTCCCTCACCCCGGATGGTAAGACTCTGATCCTGAAGGACTATGTGCACATCGGGGTCGCCGTCGACACCGCGCACGGGCTGATGGTGCCGGTGATCCGCGACGCGGACAAAAAAGGGCTCTGGCAGATCGCCGCTGAGATCACGGACCTCGCCACGCGGGCGCAATCGCGCAAGATCAAACCCGATGAAATGGGTGGTGCCTCCATGAGCATCTCGAACCTTGGCGGCATTGGCGGAACCGGCTTCACCCCCATCGTCAATCCGCCGGAGCTTGCCATCCTTGGCATTACCCGCACCGAAAGCGTGACGGTTTGGGAGGGGGACACGCCGCTGCCCGTGCCCATGGTGCCGCTTGATCTGAGCTACGATCACCGGGTGATCAACGGGGCGGACGCGGCGCGATTCATGGTGCACCTGACCGCGCTGCTGGAAGACCCCCGCCGGATGTTGATCTAGCGGGCCGGTTCAGGCGCGAAACGGGCGGTTCTGCCTATTTAGGCAGCACCAGCGCTGGCATCTCTATTTTACGATAACGGCATTCGGCGTCGCGGCTGGCCACCGATCGCCTATGGCTATAAGCGTTTCTAGGCACGCAGCATCGTGAGACGGCACGCTGAACAGTCCGAAATTCGGGCCCAATGCCACGTCAGACGCCATTGCACGCCCTCTCAAACCGTGTTTGGATCATT